>JBQCJS010000389.1:0-3358 GCA_051952485.1 Thermomicrobiales bacterium
AGGAAGACGGCCGGGATGTCCAGCCCGGGGTCGCCACCCCGCGCCGCTGCCGCCGCCGCGACCACGGCCATGTTCCGCGCCTCGATCCGGAAGTCGAGTTCTTCCCGCAGGGCGGCCGCGAACCCATCGGCGAGCGTCCGCACGCCGATCCGGCGGCCCCACGACGTGTTCCGCTCCAGCGTCCGCGCCAGCCGGTCGACGATATCGAGATCGCGTTCCACCTGCGTGGTAATCCCCGGCCGCCGGACCTTGATCACCACCTCCCGGCCATCGGCCAGCACCGCCGCGTGGACCTGCGCCACCGAAGCCGAGGCCAGCGGCTCCCGTTCGATCGACCGGAACGCCGTCGCCAACCGGTCCTCCCCGAACAGCGCGGCCAGGATCGGCGCGATCTGCTCCCATGGCAGGGGGAGGGCCTTCGTCTGCAGCTTGCTCAATTCCGCGATGAACTCCGGCGGCAGGAGGTCGCGCCGGGTGGAGAGGATCTGGCCCATCTTCACGAACGTCACGCCGCCGTCGGTCAGCGCCTCACGCAGCGAGATGGCGATGGCCTCGCGGCCCTCGCTCGTCCGCAACTCCGCCCGGCGGCCACCCCGCACGTAGGCGATCAGGCCGCGCCGCACCAGGATCGCCGAGATCTGGGCGAACCGCGTGCTGCGTTGCAGCGACCGCTTCAGCTCCCGCCAGAGGTAGAGCGGCCCCGGCAACGTGTTGGACGGCACCAGCGCCTCGGCGATCACGAGGAAGACCATCCCGCAGACGAGCGCGATGATGACGCCGAGGGTGAAGATCAGGACGACCGTGACCTGGTCGGACTGCTCGTTCAGGTCGTCGCCCGCCAGCCCGAGGAGGATCGGCTGGCCCACGAAGAGCGAGATCGCCCCGGCCATGAGCAATCGCGCGAACGAGAATTCCACGCCGAGCAGGCGGCGGACGACCTGCGCGAAGATCGCGATCGTGATGAGCGTCGCCACCAGCGTGTAGAACCCCAGCCAGAACCCCATGCCCACTACCCCTGCCGCACCGCGATCCACACCTGGACCCGACCTTGCCGCACGGATGTGTCGAATCTGTCACCCGCGCATGTCAGGATACCGTCGCACCTGCCGAACACGCCGTCATGCGTATACTCGGGAAGCACGGTCTCATCACAGGAGTATGCCCATGTCGCTCATTCCCCCGTTCGCGCGCACGGTCGCGCTCGCCATCGGCCTGCTGCCGGCCCTCTCCCTCGGCACCCCGCCGGCCTCCCCGGAACCGGACCGCACGCTCGGCGCTGCCGTCGTGGCCGCCACCCACGCGGGCGACGTGGACGCCGTCCGCGCCCTGGTCGCCCGCCATGCCTGGCTGGAGGCGCGGGACGATTCCGGAGCGACCCCGCTCCTGATCGCCACGCACGCGAACGACATCGCGATCGCCACCCTCCTGATCGAGGCCGGCGCGGACGTGAACGCCAAGGACGATATCCAGGACAGCGCCTATCTCTACGCCGGGGCGCGTGGCCTGAACGAGATCCTGCTCCTGACGCTGGACCACGGCGCGGACCTGAGGAGCACCAACCGCTTCGGCGGCACCGCCCTCATCCCCGCCTGCGAGCGTGGGCACGTCGAGACCGTCCGCATCCTGATCGCGGCCGGGGTCGATGTCGATCACGTGAACCGGCTCGGCTGGACCGGCCTGCTGGAGGCGATCATCCTCTCCGACGGCGGACCCGCCCACCAGCAGATCGTCCGCCAGCTGATCGACGCCGGCGCGGATGTGAACCTGGCCGACTTCGAGGGGGTCACGCCGCTCCAGCACGCGGAGCAACGGGGCTACACCGTCATCGCCCAGATGCTGCGCGAAGCCGGCGCCCATTGAGGCAGGAGCGGAACGCACGAGACCGGGATGCGCGATGCATCCCGGTCTCGTGCTGTGCAGATCCGTTGCGCGGAAGCGGTCAGGCCCGGCCGCGCTCGGACTCGGTCGTCGTGCCCTCAGCCGTCGTCAGCTCGTCAGACTCGCGATCGTTGCGGATCGCCTCGAAGGCGAAGGCCGCGATCAGGCCACCGATGAACGGCGCCGTGAGGTAGATCCAGAGATCACCGAGGTTACCGGAGACGATCGCCGGTCCGAGCGATCGGGCCGGGTTCACGGAGCCGCCGGAGATCGGTCCGGCAACGAGGATGTTCAGCACCACCGCGCCACCGATGGCCAGGCCGGCCGCGGCCGCGGGCGCCCGCTTGTCCGTCGCCGCGCCATACACGACGAAGACCAGCACCGCCGTCATCACCAGTTCGACCACAAAGGCCTTCATCGCCGTATCCGTCGGCGCCGTGGTGCCCAGGTTCGCGACGTTCCCGAACGTCACGCGCAGCACCCCGGCAGCCGCCAGCGATCCGACGACCTGCGCGACCCAGTACGGAATGATCTCCGCCACCGGGAACTTGCCGGTTGCCGCCAGGCCGAGCGTCACCGCCGGGTTGACGTGCGCGCCGGAGATGCGCCCGATCGCGTACACCACCACCATCAGCGCGAAGCCGAACGCGAAGGCGATGCTGATCAGCCCGCTCGCGCCTTCAGCATTCACCGTGTTGGTGACCACTGCCCCACACCCGACGAAGACGAGCAGGAATGTCCCGATCGCCTCCGCCAGCAGCCGCTTCAACAACCCCTCGTCCACAGCCGTTCCTCCCACTACACAGAACGCTTGCATCGGTGCGCAGCAAGGCATCCATCATGGATACGACAGGGCACACCCGTATCAATCCTAGCGACCGGGTGACCGGCTCCGAAACCCCCTCAACGGACCAATTTTGCGTGCTATTCGCAGGGAGCGGATGACCCCATCACCGCAACGAATCAGGCAGCCACGTCTCGTTCCGCGCCAGCAAGGCATCGGTCATCGCCCGGATCTCGTCCAGGGTGCAGACCGCCGAGGTGAGGGGGTCGAGCGCCATCGCCTGGTGGATGTGGGCGCGGTCGCCTTCCAGCACCGCGCGCACCGCGAGGTCGTGCACGTTGACGTTCGTGCGGTTCAGCGCCGCGCACTGTTTCGGCAGGGCACCGAAGGCGAGCGGCCGAGCCCCGGCGCGGTCGACGTGGCAGGCAACCTCCACGCTGCATCCCTCGGGCAGGTTCGCGATCAGGCCCCGGTTCGGCACGTTCGCATGCACCAGCGCCGGATCGCTGCCCTCCAGCGCATCGAGGATGCGGGCTCCGTATTCCTCCGAGGGGCGCAGGGTCAGCATCAGGCGCCGGAAGAGCCAGCGGTCCGTCTGCGCCGTCGCGGCGTGACCCGCCAGCCAGTCGTGATCCCAGCGCCGGCCACCGTAGCGATAGATCAGCCGCGCGTTCTTCCGGAACCAGGGCACGTACT
>JBQCJS010000390.1:0-4733 GCA_051952485.1 Thermomicrobiales bacterium
GGGGGGCGTCCCGGCACATGCGGGGCGCCCTCGCCGTTCGTCGCATGGAATCGGAGCGAGGAGCGATCCGCCGGGCGAGCCTGCCGGATCGCCCGGCGGGGTGACGTATGGCAGCTGTCGAGATTCCGGGAACCATCCGGGAGGTCTCCGTCCCGTGGTGGAAGCAGACGCGGTGGGAGGCGGCCATCGCATTCTGTGTCTTTGTCGCGCCGATGGTGATCGGACTCGGGATCTTCACGTTCCTGCCGATCGTCTGGGGCCTGCTGATCAGCTTCTCCGAGGCGCGGAACACGATCAGCATCGGCAACTGGGTCGGGCTTCAGAACTACCGCGATGTCCTCTCCGATCCACAGTTCATCCGATCCCTGCGCACGATCCTCATCTTCGCGGTCTTCATCGTGCCGCTCACCTTCTTCTTCTCGCTCTTCCTGGCGATGCTGGTGAACTCGGTCGGGTTCGGCAAGGCGTTCTTCCGCAGCGTCTTCTTCATCCCCACCGCCATCTCGTATGTGGTTGCCTCGGTCATCTGGAAGATGGGTATCTTCTCCGGCGTGCCGTCCGGCTTCGCCAACATGGTGCTCTACTGGATGGGGAGCAACAACGTCATCGCCTGGATCGGCGAGACGAACCCCCCGTACTACTGGCTCGTGCTCGTCTCCGTCCGGCTCTGGCTCCAGGTCGGCTTCTACATGATCGTCTTCATCGCGGGGTTGCAGGAGATCGACCAGTCGCTCTATGAAGCCGCCTATGTCGATGGCGGCAAGCCCGGCTGGACGACGTTCTGGACCATCACGTTCCCCCTGTTGCGCAATACCTCCATCGCCGTGCTGCTCCTGAACTTCATCGCCGCCTTCCAGGCATACGACGAGTTCGTCAACATCCTCAGTGGCGCGGGAACGACGGCCAACCTCAGCCTCGCCCGGCCACCCCTCGTCTACCTGCGCCAGGTCGCGCTGGACCAGCAGGACTATGGACGCGGCTCGGCAGGCGCCTTCATCCTCACGGCCATCATCATCGTCATCACCCTCGTCCAGGGGCGGATCTTCGGGTTCGGGAGGAAGGCATGAGCGCACCGACCAGACCAGTCGCCGACGATCGGTGGGGGCCGTTGCAGCACCCGAAGCCGAACACGGGATTCAGCGCCGGACCGATCCTGGTGGTGCTGCGCTACGTGGTGCTGCTCATCCTGGCAGCGGTCTTCATGCTGCCGTTCTACATCATGATCCGGAACGCCCTCGCGACGCAGCCGGAGATCACGTCCTTCGAATGGGTCTGGTGGCCGAAGGAGATGCAGTGGCAGAACTTCACCAACCTGTTCAGGACGAAGGAAGTGAACATGGGGCTCGGGCTGCGCAACTCCACGTTGCTGGCCGGATGTAACCTCATCTTCCAGACGCTGTTCGCTTCCATGGCCGGCTACGCGCTGGCCCGCATCCCCTTCAAGGGGTCCGGGGTGGTCTTCTCGATCATCCTCCTGACCCTGATGGTGCCCGGCGCGGTGACCTTCGTCCCGTCGTACGTGGTGATCTCGGAACTCGGCGGCGTGAACACCCTCTGGGGCGTGATCGTGCCGGGACTCTTCAGCGCCTTCTCGACCTTCCTCTTCCGCCAGTTCTACCTCGACTTCCCGCGGGACCTGGAGGAGGCGGGCCGGCTGGATGGGCTCAGCTACTACGGCGTCTATTTCCGCCTGCTGCTGCCGAACTCGATGGGGATCATGGCGGCGCTCGGCGTGCTGAGCTTCATCAACAGCTGGAACGCCTTCCTGTGGCCGTCGATCATCGGCCAGTCCGCCGAGACGCGGACGGTGCAGGTGGTCCTCTCGATGTTCCTCACGGCGCAGACGATCAACCTGCCGGCCTTGTTCATGGGGGCGGTGGTGGCTGCCGCGCCGCTGGTGATCGTCTTCATCTTCATGCAGCGCTTCATCGTCCAGGGCGTGCGGATGTCCGGCATCAAGGGCTAATTGGAGGAGTGAGGACCGAGAACCGAGGAGTGAGAGAAGGGCGAGTCCACCGTGGCTCGTCCTTCCCCTTGTGTTCGATTGCGCGCGTCATTGTTCTGCGATACAAGGCCACAGCAGGATCGCATGCTGAGCACACAGGGCATCTTCCGGTTTCTCTCACGTCTCACTCCTCGGTCCTCACGTCTCGCTTGAAGGAGCGCTCGCCGCATGACTCCCGCCGATCTCAGGGGCATCATCCCGCCCGTCTCCACGCCGCTCGCCGCCGATGGCGAGGTCTCCGTCCCCGACCTCGAACGCCTGCTCGACTTTCACCTCGCTTCCGGGGTTCACGGCCTGTTCATGCTGGGGTCCACCAGCGAATCGATCGGCCTCACCGATGCCCAGCAGGAGACCGTCATCGCGACGGCGGTGCGGGTGGCAAACGGGAAGGTGCCCGTCCTCGCCGGGGCGATCGATTTCACGACCAATCGTGTGATCGACCGGGCGAAACGGCACGAGGCGCTCGGCGTGGACGGGCACGTCGTGCTGGCGCCCTTCTACATCAAGCCCTCGCCCGCCGAGATCGTGCGGCACTTCAGCCGGGTCGCGGAGGTCGTCACCGTGCCGGTGATGGCCTACGACATCCCGGGGGCGGTCCAGACCAAGATCGACCGTGCCTCCCTGCGCACGCTGGCGAAGGCCGGGGCGATCGTCGGGCTCAAGGACAGCAGCGGCCAGGAGGCGAACTTCCGGGGGGTGATCCTCGACAACGCCGACCTGCCGGACTTCCGCATCTTCACCGGCTCCGAACTGATGGCCGATGTGGCGCTGGACCTCGGCGCCCACGGCTGCGTGCCGGGACTCGGCAACGTCGATCCCGCCGGCTACGTCCGCCTCTACGATGCCTTCGTGGCGGGCGATGCCGCCACCGTCCGGGCCGAGCAGGATCGGCTCTACGGCCTCTTCGCGATCGTCTCGGCGGCCCAGCGCCCGGAGATCGGCTGGTCGGCGGCGGCGTGGGGCAGTTTCAAGGTTGCGCTGACCATCCGGGGCGTGATCTCCAATGCCGCGACCACGGCGCCGATGTCCCCGTTCACCGAGGACGAGGTCGCCCGCGTGGCTGCCATCCTGGAATCCGCCGGGCTCGGGCCGATCGCCTGACCGGCACCCCGCGCTCGCCGGCCACGACCGGCACAGCCACAACCACCCGGACGGCGAGGCTGCGAATCGCTCGCAGGTGGCGTGATCTGTGCGACCATCTAGGAACGATCCATCCGGATGCGCGGCGGGATTCCCGCGTGCATCCGGCATCATCACGGAGGACCGATCCATGCAGTTGAATGGTGATTACACCCTGTCCGCCTCCCCGCAGGAGGTCTATCAGGCGATGCTCGACCCGGAGGTGCTCAAGGCGTGCCTCCCGGGGTGCGAGAGCCTGACCGAGGTTGGCCCGGACGAGTACGACGCCGTGATGACCATCGGCATCGGCATGATCAAGGGCCGCTACGGCGGGCACGTCAAGATCAGTGACAAGAACGAGCCGGACAGCTTCACGATGCTGGTGGAGGGGAAGGGGCCCCAGGGCCAGATCGGCGGCGAGGGCAAGATCATCCTGGCCCCGACGGCGGATGGCGGCACGCACCTGACCTGGGAGGGTGACGCCAACGTGCGTGGCGTGCTCGCCCGCATCGGGGGCCGGGTCATCCAGCCGGCGGCCAAGACGATCGTGAACAAGTTCTTCGGCGAGCTGGAGGACCGCTTCGCCGCCCAGACCGCCGGCTCCGCCACGGCCTGACCGTGGAGATGGGCCGGCCACCCGGCCGGTTCTCGCTGGCGATCCGCTGAATCTGACGGAAGGATCCATCCCATGACCGACACCACGATTCCGAAGGTGGAAGTAGCCACGACCGTCAACGGCCAGCGCCGCACCGCGACGGTCGAGCCGCGCACCCTGCTCGTCCACATGCTGCGGGAAGAGCTGAACCTGACCGGCACCCACACTGGCTGCGAGACCGGCCAGTGCGGGGCGTGTACCGTCCTGCTGGACGGCGAGGCCGTGAAGAGCTGCATGGTCCTCGCGGTGCAGGCCGAGGGGCACGAGGTCACGACCATCGAGGGCGTCGCCCCGCGCGGCACGCTGCACCCGATCCAGCAGGCGTTCTGGGAGGAACACGGCCTCCAGTGCGGCTACTGCACGCCGGGCATGATCCTCTCCTCGCTCTCGTTGCTGCAGGATTCGCCGGAGCCGACGGAGGACGAGATCCGGCATGCGCTGGAGGGCAACATCTGCCGTTGCACCGGGTACCAGAGCATCGTGCGATCCGTGCTCTCCGCGTCCGAGCGCATCAAGCGTGGCGATACGCCCCAGCCGCTGCCCACCGGCGACTGATCCGCGCGCGACGCCCGATCCGGGCCGGACGTTTTTCTCCACGCAACCGGAGGTTCCAGCCGTGCATCCCTATCCCTTCGCCTACCACCGCGCCACGTCGGTCGACGATGCGCTGGCCGCCCTCGCCGAGCATGAGGACGATGGCAAGCTCCTCGCGGGCGGCCAGAGCCTGCTGCCCGTCATGAAGCTTCGCCTGGCCTCCCCGGGCACGATCATCGACATCACCGGCCTGACGGAACTGCGCGGGGTCTCCCTCGTGGGGGAGGCGGTCGAGATCGGCGCCCTGACCACCCACCACGACATCGAGACCGATCCGGTGCTCGCCGAGCATGTGCCGCTGCTGCCCGCCATCGCCCACGTCGTCGGCGACCAGCAGGTGCGCCATCGCGGCACCTTCGG
>JBQCJS010000391.1:0-6211 GCA_051952485.1 Thermomicrobiales bacterium
AACGACGGAAGGCCCCCCCGATGTCGGCGGGGCCTTCCTTCGTCTTGCTTGCCGCGACCACCCTCCGGGAGGCGGAAGCAGGGACACCGGGCCGGGACGATACGTGCGTCCTGCCCAATGCACAGGAACGCCCGGCAGGACAGACCTGCCGGGCGTTCCAGTATGCCGAATCGACCGGGGCTACCTGATCGTGGCCTCCGTGGTGGCATCGAAGAAGTGCAGCTTCTCCGGCTCCAGGGCGACATCGATCTGCTGGCCGCGCTCCAGCTTCACGTCCGGATTCATGCGGGCGGTGAGCGTGGTGTTCTGGTTGTTCAGGTAGACGAAGATCTCGTTACCGAGCAGCTCGACCACATCGACCGTGACCGGGATCAGCGTCTTCGACGCTTCGACACCGGCGTGCCCGCGATCGGTGATGTGCTCCGGGCGGATACCCATCGTCACGTTCTTGCCGACGTACGGGGCCAGCCCCTGCCCGCGATCGGTCGGAACCTCGATCTTGAAGCCGGGCGCGGAGGCATAGAGCTTGCCGCCCTCCTGGGAGATCGCCACGTCGATGAAGTTCATCGACGGCGAGCCCATGAATCCGGCGACGAACTTGTTGGCCGGATTGTCGTAGAGGTTCTGCGGCGTATCCAGCTGCTGCAGCACACCCAGGCTCATGACGGCGATGCGGTCGCCCATCGTCATGGCCTCGGTCTGGTCGTGCGTGACGTAGATCGTGGTCGTGCGCACGCGGTCGTGCAGCTTGACCAGCTCGGCGCGGGTCTGCACGCGGAGCTTGGCGTCGAGGTTGGAGAGCGGCTCGTCCATCAGGAAGACATCGGCGTTGCGGACGATCGCGCGACCGAGGGCGACGCGCTGGCGCTGGCCACCGGAGAGCGCCTTCGGCTTGCGATCGAGGTACTGCTCGATGTCCAGGATGCGGGCTGCCTCACGCACGCGCTGCTCGCGTTCGGCCTTCGGCACCTTGCGCAGCTTGAGCGGGTAGGCGAGGTTGTCGCGCACGCTCATGTGCGGGTAGAGGGCGTAGGACTGGAACACCATGGCGACGTTCCGGTCCTTCGGCGGCAGGTCGTTGACGACACGGTCGCCGATGATGATGCGGCCTTCGCTGATCTCCTCCAGGCCGGCGACCATGCGCATGGCCGTGGACTTGCCGCAGCCGGACGGGCCGACGACGACCAGGAACTCCTCGTCCTCGATCTCGAGACTGAGATTCTGGACGGCGGGGGCCTGGCCACCGCTGTACAGCTTGGAGACGTTATCGAAGATGATGCGAGCCATCGAAACTCCTTCACCGATTACATCTCCACGCGGTGCCGGGACATACGGCGATGTGTCTCCGAAGCGCCCTACGACACGCCCGGCCAACGTGCCATGCGGCAGCCGGGAGATCGGTGGACTGTGATGCGCAAATCACGGCGCTTTATGATCTGCTGCGTTGTTTTTGGCACGGCACGGCGGGCATTGTCAATAGTGCCGCCGGTGAGCACGGCAGCAACGCGCTATCCCGGCGGGCGTAGCGAGCGGATCCACTCCTCCATCTCGTGGATGTAGTCCCAGTAGGAGGGGTCCAGCGGCGTGCCCAGCCCGTATTCGTCCTTGAGCATGTCCAGGACATCGGCCAGTGCGACCAGCCCGTAGTACAGCCCGAGCACCACCAGCCGCTGGGCGACGGTCACGCGGTCGCTGGGCGGCGCGGCAAGCACCTGGACCGGGGTCACGCCGGGATCGAGGTCGGGCAGGATGAGGCCGGAGAGCACCCGCCGCCGGTCGTCCAGTCCCTGCCAGTAATCGGCATCGGGAAACTGCTCGTCCCCGCCATGAATGGCGTGGCGTTTCAGCACCCCGATCATGGCCCGGGAGGACGGCGCATCGACCGCGACCGCGACACCGCCGAAGGGGCGGGGCCAGTTCACGGCGTCTTCCGGATGCAGGCCGAGATACTGGTGCTGGACCACCACATCGACCAGTTGGCCGATGGCGTGGAAGGCCAGGGTGAAGTGCTCGTCCAGCAGGAGATCCAGTCCTGCCTTCGCCGCCCCCACGCCGTGGGTGACGACCGCCACCCGCAGCCGGCCCGGAGGCGTCTCCGCGTCCCGGAGGAGCGGCTCGTGCCCGGTCACCACCAGCGAGTAGATGCCCAGTGCCTGCTGCCACAGGGCGATCGGTTGCGGAAACTGCTCCCGATAGCCCGCACTCGTGAACCGCGCCTGGCGGGTCAGGTCCTCGTAGCTTCCCGCCACGAGCTGGGGGTAATCGATCGCACGCGGATCGTTCCCCAGTGCCGCCCGAATCGCCGCCTTGTCCAGCATCATCGGAGGCAAACCCGAGCGCGCCTGTCGTTGTCGACCCCCTGCCAACGCGTCCGCTCCCTCCACATCCCAGACCGGTTCCATCGCGTCGCCAACGGAACTCCCTGGGCGGGACTGTCCCGCCCTGGGGCCGGTCAGCGCAGCATCGGACCAGTCCCGGCCCACATGATAGGACGAATCAGGCCGATTCTCATCCCTCATTCGTCCTGCCATCGGCCTCGCCGTCCGTCCGTTGCAGGCGATGCACGAAGACGACAATCCCGAAGTCGTTCGCGTCCGGCCACGGCCCCATGTATTCATGAACGGTGCTGGCCCATCCCCCGTTCCGCGCCAGATCGAGAAACCGCCTGACAGGGGGCCGGCCAGGATGCGCGAGCAGCACGATGCCGCCCGGCGCCACCAGCCGCTCGAAGAGGCGCAGCAATGGCGCGATGTCCCGTTGCTCGTACAGCACGTCGGCGGCGATCACGACCGGGAAGGGGCCGTCCGCCAGCAGGCGGGCGACATCGGCCTCCTCCCGCCAGTTGAGCTGCATGGTCTCCGGTTCGCGGCCGGCATGGTGCAGGCAGGTATACCGCGTGAGGACGAGCGATTCGGGAGCGTAATCGGTGGCAAGCAGGTCCGCCCCGGCAGCAAGCGCGATGGCGGCGGTGATCCCCACGCCGCTGCCCAGTTCGACGGCCCGCTTTCCGGCGACCAGCGCCGGATCGGCGGCGATCTCGGAGGCGAGGCCAACGCCGCTGGGCCAGAGTTCCGCCCAGTACGGCAGGTTCTGCTCCGGATCGTCCACGATCCGATCGAGCAACAGGTCGGTGTCCACCGGCCGGATCACGCGCAGGGGATTCGTGACCCCGCGCACCAGGACCGATTCTTCCCGCAGATCCCCCATGTTCGCCAGGCTGGCCACCAGCGCCCGGGAGCGCGCGTCACGTTCCGTCACTTCCACCGGCACCCCTCGAACCACGCACCGACCCGCACCGCCGCGCCCGCCAACGACCGGCGAGAACGTCGTCTCGTATGCACACATTGTGCCATTTTCGCCCTCGTGACTCCGGCCGACATGGCATCTTCCCGCCGCCGGATGACCTGCGGTAGAGTGCGTGCATCACCGTTCGCGTCCGCGTCGTGCCGATGGCGGGTCCGCTCCGTCCCCGGTCCCGCCCATGCCGGCAAGGAACCGCTACCCGTCCGGGACCCTCCCGTTCGCCAGCCACGAAGGAACCACGCCATGTCCATGTCCGAAGCCGCGTCCACCCCGCATCAGACGCCGGAGATCGTCCCCCTCCCCGACGATCTCTTCTCGCATGGACGTCCGGTCGAGCGCGTGGTGGCGTTCGGGGAGGCGATGGTACGGCTCACCCCGCCCGGCAACGAGCGGCTGGAGCGCACCGTCTCCCTCGATGTGACGATCGGTGGGGCGGAACTGAACACCGCGATCGGCCTGCAATGCCTGGAGATCCCGACGACGTGGGTCTCCGCGCTGCCGGAGAACGCACTGGGCCGGATGATCGCCCGGCAGGCCCGCGCGAGCGGGGTGGACACCTCCAGCATCCACTGGGTCAACGAGGATACGGGACGTTGCGGCATCTACTTCCTGGAGGAGGGGGTCGATCCCCGCCCGTCGAGCGTGACCTACGACCGCAAGAACACGGCGATCGCCAACGTCCAGCCCGGCACCTTCGACTGGCCGGCCATCCTGCGCGGGGCGAGCGCGTTGCACATCTCCGGGATCACGCTCGCCGTCTCGAAGGGCGCCCGCGCCGAGGCGATGGAGGCGGTGCGGGTGGCGAGCGAAACCGGTGTCCTGGTGTCGTTCGACCTGAACTACCGCTCCAAGCTCTGGTCGGAGGCGGAAGCACGCGCAGCCTTCGTCGAGATCATCCCGTTCGTGGACATCCTCTTCGCCTCGCGCGGCGGCCTGGAGACGTTCTATGGCATCTCGGGGTCACACGAGGACGTGATGAAGCTGGCGATCGAGCGGCTGGGGGTGGCGGCGGTCACGATCACCCGCAAGCGGACCAAGGGCAGCCGCCGCCTGAAGGTGCAGAGCCTGGCGCTGGGACCGTCCGGCGTGCTGGCGACCTCCGACTGGCGTGACCTGGAGGTGGTCGACCGGCTCGGCGGCGGCGATGCCTATGCGGCGGGGTTCCTGGCGGGCTACCTGGAGAACCCGGCGGCGCTGACGAAGGCAGTGGCGCTGGGCACGGCGGCGAGCGCCCTGAAGCACACGATGCCGGGCGACTTCCTCTGCGCGACCCGCGAGGAGATCGAGGCGGTGGCGTTCAGCGCCTCGTCCGCCATCCTCCAACGCTGATCCACCTGTGGCCCATCGCAGGGGGCGATTCCCGGTGCGTCGTGAAGGCGGCCCCTGGAACTTACCCCCCCACGCGCTCCGGGACGCACCGGCGATCACGCGATTGACAGGCGGCTTCCGGGCCCCTACGCTTGCAGGCGAGAGAGGCAGGAGCCACCCATGGGCGTGTTCACGGTGACATTCATTCGCATCCGGTCAATCGCGGAGTTCTCCGCGGTTCGGCCCCGCACATCCCCGTGCGGGCGACGGATGTCGCTGTCACCGGCGAAGCCCTCTCGCTAATCTCCTTCCGAACCCCGAAGAACTCCCATCATGCGCCGGCCACCGGGCCGCGCGCGGGGCATCGTGCTGGCCGAGCCACGCCCGATGTCGTCATGGGAGGCATCCTCATGTCCAGCGTTCGTTCGTCGTCCACACCGTCCAACCGAGAGCCGTCGAAACGGATGGCGCTCAGCCAGAACTTCCTGCACAGCCGGACACTCGTGCGTACCCTCGTCGCCCGGTTCGGGATCGGCCCCGACGACCTCGTCATCGAGATCGGTCCCGGCCGGGGAATCGTCACGGAGGCTCTCGCCGGAGCCAGCCGCCATGTCCTCGCCATCGAGAAGGACCCTGCGCACGCCGCCGCCGTGGAGCGCCAGCTGGCGAAGCGGGGCACGGCGAATGTCACGGTCTTCGCGGCGGACTTCCTCGATTTCCCGCTGCCCGCGACGCCCTATCGCGTCTTCGCGAACATCCCGTTCGGCATCACCGCGGCCATCGTCGGCAAACTGACCACTGGCACCGCCCCACCGGTGTCCGCCCATCTCGTCGTGCAGCAGGAGGCGGCCGACCGCTTCATGGGTCTGACGGCTGTCACCCTGCAGGCGGCGACCCTCCATCCCTGGTTCACGCTCGCCATCGAGCACCGCTTCCAGCGCCGTGATTTCACGCCGATCCCGCAGGTGGATTGCGTCCTGCTCCGCATCGACCTGCGGCCGGACCCGTTGATCCCGTCCGATGGCCGTCACCGCGATCACTACGAGGCGATGGTCGCGGCCCTCTTCTCGGCCTGGAAACCCTCCGTGGAGGCCGCCCTCACCCCGGTGATCGGGCCGGAGGCGACCAAGGCGCTGCGCCGCTCGCTGGGCGCCCAGGGCATCTCGCTGGCGAACCGGCCATCACGCTTCCCGCTCGCAGGATGGGTCGCGCTCTATCTCGACCTCGCGAAGACCCCGCACGCACCGTGGTGGCCGGCATTCCACGACGCAGCGGCCCGCCTCCGGGAGCGCCAGGAGACGCTGGAGAAGCGCACCCGGACACCGGCGGCGCGTCCTGCCCGGCCGCCCCGCCGGTAGCGGACCTGCCGGTTCAGGCCCGCGGCTCAATCGGGGTCGCGGGCCTGGCCGGGGAAGCATCCATCCCCCGCAGGACTGGGTTGATCCCCATGGCCAACACGGTCGCCAGGAAGCAGATGGCGATCCCGGCGAAGGTGCGTTCCACCCCGAATGCCTGCACGGAGAATCCTCCCGCCAGCTGCCCGAGCGGGATGGAACACCAGGCCAGCGCGGTGAATGTCCCGAAGACGCGCGCCCGGATG
>JBQCJS010000392.1:0-7680 GCA_051952485.1 Thermomicrobiales bacterium
CCGCTCGGTGCCGAAGCGTTCCTTCAGCGTTGCCAACGGGCCATCGTAGAGGATGCGCCCGTCGTCGATCACGATGATGCGCGAGCAGAGATGTTCGATATCGGCGAGGTCGTGGGTGGTGAGAAGGATCGTCACTCCCTCCTGCCGGTTCAGTTCGCCGAGGAACTCCCGGATGCGCGTCTTCGCCACGAGATCGAGGAGTTCGCGCGCCGTCGCGAGATTGGAGGCGAAACGGCCCGCCGGAACGCGGTACATGTGCTGGATCAGTTCGAGCGAGTCCGCGAGGGGGAGATCCCACCAGAGCTGGGTCCGCTGGCCGAAGACGACGCCGATCCGGCGCGCCAGTTCCTTCCGGTGCGCCCATGGCGTGATGCCCGCCACTGTTGCTCCCCCCGAGGTGGGGACGAGGATGCCGGTGAGCATCTTGATCGTGGTGGACTTGCCGGCGCCATTGGGGCCGATGTAGCCGACGACCTCGCCGGGCTGGATGGTGAAGGAGATGTCGGAGACGCCGCCCTTCCAGTGGCCGGCGCGGCTGGCGACCGACCGGAGCCCGGCGAAGCGGCCCTCCTTGCGGTCGGCGACCCAGAATTGTTTCGAGAGATGCTGCGCTTCGATGATCGGGGTGGTGGACATGGGGCTGCTCCGGTCGTTCATGGGGCCGACGTCATGCCGGCCCCGGTTCGGCGGACCGACACGACGTCGGCCCCTCGATGCGTGCGGGCGCTCGTCAGCTGCCGGTGGAGCGGTAGTGGCGGACGCCGATGGTCCAGAGCAGGCCGACGGCTCCGCAGAAGAGCGCGGCCATGAGCGGCGCCATCAGGGGGGCGATGCCCGGCAACCCGAGCGGGTCCGGCTTGTCGAGGATGGTCAGCGCGGGGTAGTAGACGACGAAGCCGATGGGGACGATCCAGAGGAAGATGAAGCGGATGCCACGCCCGAAGATGTGGAACGGGTACTGCGCGAGGTCCGACCCGCCGTAGGTGAAGGCATTGACGGCCTCGATCGAGTTCACCGTCCAGAAGGCGACGATCGCCTCGATCGTGAAGATGGCCGTGAAGAGCGCCACCCCGGAGACGATCGAGACGAGCAGGAGGGCAACCTTCCCGGGCGTCCAGTCGATCGGCACCGCCCAGAGCGCCCACCCCATGAGGATCGATCCCTGGATCAGCATCCCGAGGTGGCGGAGCGAGACATCGTTCACCATCGCCTGGAGCCAGGTCGAGACCGGGCGGATCATGAGGCGGTCGAACTCGCCTTCGCGGATGGTGGTCGGGATCGTCTGCACGCCGTTCGAGATGGTGTCGGCCAGGCTGAAGACGATCTGGGAGACGGCGTGCAGGAAGATGACCTCGCCGACGTTCCAGCCGCCGAGGCTGCCGAACCGGTGGAAGAGGATGACCAGCGCGGCCAGTTCGGTCGCCTGGCCGAGCAGGGTGCCACCGATCTGCATGAGGAACGACGTTCGGTATTCCATCTGCCCGCGCAGCCGCAAGGCGGCGATGCGGCGGCAGATGACGAGTTCCTCGCCGAGCGTCCCGAGGGTTCGCAGGCTATCCACCTTGCACCACCACCTTCTTCTCGCCCAGCGAGAAGACCCAGCCGCCGAGCAGCAACAGGGCGACGGACCAGAACGCCTGGATCGCCAGGCCCTCCGCGATCGGGATCTGGCCGAGGTAGATCTCGCCGGGGATCATCACGATCGCGCGGAAGGGCAGGAGGTTGACGACGGCCAGGATCGGATCGGGCAGGAAGGCGAGCGGAATCAGCAGGCCGGAGAGGATGTTGATCGCGGCCATCGCCACGTAGTTGATCCCCCGGTGATCCACCAGCCAGAAGCCGCTGATGTTCAACAGGAACCGCCAGCCGAAGCTGACGACCACCCCGAGGGCGATCGACGCCAGGAACGCGACGGCGTTGGCGACGGACGCCGGGCGCAGGAGGGAGTAGAGCAGGTTGCCGATGATGAAGGTCGGGACGAAGCGGACGATCATCTGCGCTGCGGCACGCCCGAGATCACGGGAGAGCCAGTAGCCGACGAAGTTGACCGGCTTCAGCATGTCCATCGCCACGGCGCCCGTCTGGATGGTGCGGGCGATCTCCCACCAGCCCCACAGGTACATCACCATCAGGATCGATTGGCTGATCCACATCAGGGTGATGGTCTGCTGTTCCGACCAGCCGCGCACGGCGGCGCCATCGACGGCGCCGTAGTACCCGATGAACACCGAGGCGATGATGACCCCGAAGATCGCATTGGTGAAGAGTCCGGCAAGGGTCGCGCCCCGATACGTGAGCACCTGCCGGTACGAGCGGACGGCCAGTTCCCGGTAAATGCGCATGCGGAATCCTTCCTCGAGCCGGAGAGTGGGCTCGGACCGTGTCTGTAGCGACGATTCGCCAAGGTTTCGCGCACGCCAAAAAGCTGACGAATCACGATACCGGGTGGTATGGTGCCCGTCAGTCGAACGATGCCGTTGTCCGTCTCGAGACGCCCCGCCGGTTCGCTTGTGAGCGGAAACGCTCAGGGTACGACCGGCAAGGGGAAGGCATTCTACACGAAACCCTCGGCAATGCCTACCCGAATCTGGGAGCGCATGGCCGCAATGGAGCATCACGATGGCTGACACGACCCTGGAAACCGACCTGTTGACGCGCGACAAGATCGCGGTCGAGGACACCTGGGACCTGGACGGGATCTTCCCGTCGAGTGAGGCGTGGGAGTCGGCATTGGCCGAATCGCCGGCCCTGATCGAGGCCGTCGCGGCCTATCGCGGGCGCCTTGGCGACGGCGCATCCGTCGTGAAGGAGGCGTTCGACGCCCTCTACCACGCCGAGGATGTGCTTGGCCGGGTGATGACCTGGGCCAGCCTCCGCCGCGACGAGGACACCACGGATGTCGAGCGAAACGAACGCTACGAGCGCGCGGTCGCGGTAGCGATCCAGGCGGGTAGCGTGCTGGCATTCCTGCAACCGGAACTGATCTCCCTGCCGGAGGGCACGTTGCCGGAGCTGGCAGCCGATCCGCAGCTCGCGACCTACAAGCACCTGCTGGAGGACCTGGAACGCCAGCGGGCGCACGTCCGCTCGGAGGAGGTCGAGGAGGTCCTTGCGCAGTTCTCCGATGTGACACGCGCGCCATCCGATGCCTTCAACGCGCTCGACAATGCGGACCTCTCCTACGGGAAGGTGAAGGACGAGCAGGGCAAGGAGATCGAGCTGACGAAGGGGCGGTTCGCGGCGCTGCAGGAAAGCCGCGACCGGGAGGTGCGGAAGAATGCGCATCTCGCCTACACGCAGGCCTATCTCGATCACGGTTACACCTTGGCCAGCCTCTACGGCTCGTCGGTGCGCAAGGACGTGGTCGGCGCGCGCATCCGGGGCTACGAATCGGCGCGGCAGGCGGCGCTCTTCGATGACAACCTGCCGGATTCCGTGTACGACGGCCTGATCGAGACCGTGCGCGGAGGAACGGACATCCTGCAGCGATACCTCGACCTGCGGCGGCGGGCGCTGGGCGTGGACCAGCTCGAACGCTACGACCTTCGGGTGCCGCTGGCCCCGGAACCGCCCCTGCGCTACTCGTATCGTGAGGGCGTCGATGTGGTGCTCGGCGGCGTGTCGGCGCTGGGGGAACGGTACGTCTCCGACCTGCGCGGCGGCTTCGATTCGCGGTGGGTCGATGTCCACGAGACGAAGGGCAAGCGGTCGGGCGCGTATTCGTGGGGAACGTACGGCGCGCCGCCGGTGATCCTGATGAACTGGAACGGCACGCTCTCCGATGTGTTCACGCTGGCGCACGAGGCCGGTCATGCGATGCACACGTTCTATGCGAACGCCGCGCAGCCGATCCACCTGGCGTCGTATCCCATCTTCCTGGCGGAAATCGCCTCGACGGTGAACGAGGTGCTGCTGACGTGGCACCTGCTGGGGCGGGAGGAGGCGATCGATCCGGTGGTGCGCTTCTCGCTGCTGAACCAGTTCGCCGACACCTATTTCTCGACCGTCGTCACGCAGACGATGTTCGCCGACTTCGAGGCAGTCACCCATGCCGCTGTCGAGAACGGCGCGCCCCTGACGCGGGACTTCCTGACGGAGACGTTCGGTGACCTGCAGCGCATCTACACGCCAGGGGTGAATGTCGATGAGCGCGTCGCGATCGGATGGGGGCGTATCCCGCACTTCTACCGTGCGTTCTACGTCTTCAAGTACGCGACCGGCCTCTCGGCGGCGATCAACATCGCGCGCGCGGTCCGCGACGAGGGCGAACCGGCCCGGGAGCGCTACCTGGCGATGCTTTCGGCGGGCGGCAGCGACTACCCGCTCGACATCCTGAAGCGGGGCGGCGTCGACCTCACGACGCCGGAGCCGGTCCGGATCGGATTGCAGGAGTTCGACGCGACCGTGACGGAACTGGAGCGGCTCGCCGACGAGGGCGTGCTGGAAGACGCGGCGGCCCGCCTCGCGGCCCAGGACGAGTCGCACTCGTAACACCAGCGTCATCTGCGATACGCACGCGAACGGACCGGGGAATGCCCCCGGTCCGTTCGCGTGTCGATGCAACCCGCAGCACATGTCCTGGCGTATGTTCGTCAGGGTACCGGGAGGCGTGAGGCGACCGCGTCGTCGGCCGGCGGTGCGGGAATGGCAGGCAGCCAGAAGCTGATGCTCGTGCCGAGGTTGCGTCCCGCGCTGCTCGCCCAGATGCGGCCGTCGTGGCGTTCGACGATGGAGCGGGCGATGAAGAGGCCGATGCCGAGTCCGGAGAGGTGGTCGCGGACCCCCTCCTCCGTGCGGGCGAAGGGTTCGAAGATGGACTGTTCCTCGCCGGGCAGCAAGCCGACTCCCAGATCAGTGATCGTGACGGTCACCCCTTCGATGTCCGATTCGGCGTGGACGAAGACGGGCGAATCGTCCGGTGAGAACTTCACCGCGTTGCTCAGGAGCACCGTCAGGATCTGGTGGAGCCGTTCCGCGTCGGCGCTGATCCAGACATCGGAATCGTCGAGGGTGACGGTGCAGGCATATCCCTTCTGGGCGGCGGGTCCGGTCGGGGCGAAGAAGGCGTCCAGGTATTGCCGGAGGTTGATCGGTTCGCGGTGGAGCGGAAGATGATCCAGGCTGCGATGCGTGACGCTGATCAGGTCATCCGTGAGGGTGGTGAGGCGGTTGACCGCGGAATCGATCGTCGCGAGGGCGATCTGGAGCCGTTCGGAGGTGAGCGTCTCGCGCTGCACGCTGCGCAGCAGGAACTGGGCATAGCCCTTGATGCTCACGACCGGGGTGCGGAACTCGTGGGCAGCCGTGGAGAGGAACGCATCGCGCGCACGGATCGCGTCCTGGGCCTGCTGGAAGAGCCGGAGCGAGTCGTAGGCGGCGCCGATCCTTCGGCCAACGTCGCGCAGGAGGTCGATGTCGGGGCGGCGCAGGATGTGTTCCGGGGAGATCGAGAGGACTGCGAGGCAGCCGTAGATCCGCGAGGGCGAGGCGATCGGCGTCATGACGAGCGAGGCGCCGACCAGGTTGCGCCGAATGCCGGCGCCAGAAAGGATGGACGCGACCTCCGCCACCTCATCCGGTCCGATGGCGGGAATCCAGGTGGTCTCGCCACTTTCGAGGACCCATCCGAGTCCGTGGAGGGCATCGTCGATGGGAATGTGGTCGAGCGTGTCCAGGTCCGCATTGGTGCCGGAATCGAGTTCTGCGTTGATCTCGCGGGCAACGATTCGCACCGCATGCGGCTCTTCTCCCCCACTGTCGGTCCAGAGGTAGCCCAGGCAGACGTCGGCAATCGAGGGGACCAGGATGCGCGCGATCTGGCCGAGCGTTTCCTCCTGGTTGGTGGCGCCACTGAGGACGCTCGTCGCCTCCACGAGGAGATCGCGATTGCGTTCGGCATGGACGCGCTCGGTGACATCGGCCTGGACCCCGACGAAGTGGGTGAGGACGTGGTTCTCGTCGTAGGCCGGGGAGATGTGGACATCGTTCCAGAAGGCCGAGCCATCCTTGCGGTAGTTGAGGATGGTGACGGAGACCTCGCGGCATTCGACGATCCCGTCGCGCATCGTCGCGATGGCCCCGGGGTCGGTGTCCGGGCCCTGGAGCATGCGGCAGTTGTGCCCGATCACCTCGTCCCGGGTGTAACCGGTCAACTGTTCGAAGGCGGGATTGGCGTCGATGATGGGAAGCCGGGGATCGGAGGCATCCACGATCACGACGCTGATCTGGGTCGCGCTAACGGCGCGGTCGCGCAAGAGGAGGATATCGGTTTGCGCCAGGCTTCGGCGTTCGTTGGTCATGTCGATCCCGGCGTAGATCCGGATGAGTGAAGTCGCTACGGAAGCACGTCGGGGAGAAGGGCAAAGCAGGTCAGGGCGCCCCGATTCGTGTAGCTCGCGGCTCGCACGAACCATGCCCGCCGGACCAGCGATCCCGCCCCGACCTTGCCTGATAGAATGGGACCTACGAGGAGTGGTCGTCAAACGATGAGCTGGAGTTGATGGTGAGTCAGAGGCAGGTCCTGGAGCAGACGGATGTCGTGGCGATCGTGCGGCTCGACGACTATTCGTCGGCGGTCGAGATGGTGAAGGCTTTGGCTGCGGGCGGAATCGTGGCCACCGAGTTCACGTATACCAATCCGGCGGCCGGGACGGCCATTGCCGCGGTGAAGCAGGCGCTCGGGTCCGAGGTGCTGGTGGGCGCGGGAACGGTCCTCGATCCGGAGACGGCGAGGGCCGCGATCCTGCAGGGGGCGGACTTCCTGGTCACGCCGGTGGTCTCCGTGCCGACGATCGAGCTCGCCCGCCGCTACAGCATCCCGACCGTGATCGGGGCGTTCACCCCGACGGAGATCCTGACGGCCTGGCAGGCGGGGGCGACCTTCGTGAAGGTCTTCCCGGCGAGCGCGGTCGGGCCTGGCTACCTGAAGGACGTGCGCGGGCCGTTGCCCCAGGTCCGGCTGATCCCGACGGGCGGGGTGAACCTCCAGAACGCTGGGGCCTTCATCCGGGCCGGCGCGTCCGCGATCGCGGTCGGAAGCAACCTGGTTGACGCGAAGACCGTCCGCGATCAGGATTGGGACACGCTCACCGAACGGGCAAGCCAGTTCGTCGCTGCGGTGAAGGCGGCACGATAACGAACCTGGGATCGCCCGAGGGCCGGCACTGAGTCGGGCATCGGTCGGGCGTGACCACAACGGAAGCTAGACGTGATGGATGAGACGCAGATTCGAACACCGGTCCTGATGCGCCTGGCGGAACAGGCCATGTCCGACCCCGCCTTCCGCGCCGCCGCCGCCGAGGATCTCGGACGGGCGCTGGCTGAGGCCGGATATGACCTGAACGAGCCGGAGATGGCGTTGGTCATGCAGTTCCGGTCCGCGTTGCGGGATGCCGGGGTGGATGTGTTCCTCCAGGAGCGATCGCTGAGCGACGTGCGGCGGATGCTGGCGGACATGGATGCCGATGACCTTACGGCCCTGGCAAGCCAGCTGGGAGCCACGTCGCCCGATCAGGGACGGTAGCTCCCTCCCGGCCCGGGCCTCGGAGTGCAACACGGCACCGGGCACGAGCAGCGCCAGGACGCACCGCCATCGCCACCAGGACGAACGGAGAACGCGGCCCGCCTCGGAAAATTCCGACCCGGGGGGGGTTATACGTTTAAGATGTTTAAACGAGGGTG
>JBQCJS010000393.1:0-2417 GCA_051952485.1 Thermomicrobiales bacterium
ATGTGGAGGAGCTTGACCGATGACGAATCGTGGTGCGGGTCCCAGAACCGGGGTTCACCGGGTCGATCGGCGTACGCTGGCCAAGGGGGCGATCGGCGCTGCGGCGACCGCTGCGCTGGCCACATCCCTGCCGGTCGCACCGGCAGCAGCCCAGGACAAGACCGTCATCAAGTTCTGGACGCATACGCATCCGCCCATGGTGGAGCTCAACAAGGCGCTGGTCGCGGACTTCATGGCCGCGAATCCCGATATCGAAGTCCAGTACGAGATCATCCCCAACAACGAATTCGCAACCAAGATGCTGGCCTCGATGGGAACCGGGACCGGGCCGGACATCATCAACATGGATGATGCCCAGATGCGCTCGACATACATCCCGAAGGGCCTTGTCCAGGAAGTCGATCCCGTGAACATGGGATATGGCTCCCTGGATGACCTCAAGGCGGCGTACATCCCGACGGCGCTGGAAGGCTCGACCGTGGATGGCAAGGTCTACGGTGTCCCGAGCGAGTTCAACGTCACGGCGATGGCGGTGAACGACGCCGCATTCACCGAGGTCGGCCTCGACCCGAAGACGCCTCCGGTGGACTGGACAGCCGTGACCGAACAAGGCGCGAAGCTGGTCGTCAAGGATGGCGACACGTTCACCCGGCGCGGGTTCGATTTCACCTACCTGCACGCCGGGTGGTATCACAACCTCTTCGGGACGCTGCTGCTTCAGACCGGGGGGCGGGTGGTCGCCGAGGACGGCACGACGGTGACCGTGGCAGAGGCGCCATCGGTCGAGGCGTTGCACATCTGGTACGACATGATCTGGAAGGAACCGAAGATCGCCGATCCCACGGTGGCCAACCAGGACGCGACCGTTCCCTACCAGGACTTCCTGGACGGCAAGGTCGCGATGATGCCGTTCAATCCCTGGGGCATGGGGCTCATCACCCCGGACTCCGTCGTGGCCGACAAGTGGTCGATCGCGCCGCTGCCGCAGAAGCATCCTGGCTCTGCCGGAACGCCCGAGGCCACCCCCGTCACCGCGGATGGGGCCGGGCCGGTGACTCCGCTCTACGCCTACTACTGGTCCGTGAATGCGCTGACCACCGACGAGAAGAAGAAGGCAGCGGCCTTCAAGTTCATCGGCTACATCTCGTCGTTCCCGGGCCGATGGCTCAAGGAGTCCAGCTTTATCCAGCCGAAGACGGGCTGGGAGGATTCCGAGGAGGCGAAGGCGCTCCCCTTCTTCGAGGTCTGGTCGTCGGAGATGCTGAAGGGGCAGTTCCTTCCCGTGACGCCCGCCGGTGAACAGGTCGACACGCTGATGAAGTCGGCGCTCGAGCAATCGCTGCTGTCGGGCGAAGATCCGCAGGAAGCCCTGGACGGCGTCAAGCCGCAGATCGAGGCTGCGATCGCCAGTTCCTGAGCGCAGGACGCAGGGTTTGCGGACATCCCCGCCAACCCTGCGTCCATCACGGGCACCCTGCGAGCGAAATGGGGACATCCTTCAATGTCGACGACCGCTGACCCGGACAGGACGATCGACGTTGCCGCCGTCGCGTACCATCGTCCTCGCCTCAGTCACATGCAGAAGCGGAATCTGTGGGGATTCCTCTTCACCCTGCCCGCGCTCTGCTTCTTCCTGATCTTCGCCATCATCCCGATCGCGCGAACGTTCTACCTGTCGTTCTTCACCTTCAGTGTGGTCGAGAAGCCTGTCTTCGCTGGCTGGGAGAATTACCGCGCCCTGCTGGATGACCAGCGCTTCCACGCATCGCTCATCAACAGCTTCGCCTACGTCTTCATGACCTACATTCCCGTGGCGATCATCGCGCTGGCGCTCGCGCTCGCCTTGAACATCAGGTTGCGAGCCGTGGGGTTCTTCCGGACCCTTTATTTCATCCCCGTGGTCATGAGTTGGGTGGTGGTCTCGGCGATCTGGAAGATGATCTTCAACCGCCAGGGCCTGATGAATGCCTTCTTCCTCGAGCCGTTCGGCATCGCGCCGAAGAACTGGCTCACCGACCAGGACTGGGCTCCCCGCGCGATCGTCATCATGAGCGTGTGGAAGGAAGTCGGCTTCTTCATGGTCGTCTTCCTCGCCGGATTGCAGCAGATCCCGTCCGATTACTACGAGGCGGCGAAAGTGGACGGGGCAAGCGGCTGGCAACTCTTCCGTTCCATCACGATGCCCCTCCTGCGCCCGACCCTGCTCTTCGTGAGCGTGATCGGGATGATCACCGGATTGCAGGTCTTCGTTCCCCAATGGGTGATGACCCAGGGCGGCCCGGTGACGGCGACCCTCGTGATGTCGCTGAATATCTACCAGACGGCGTTCGTCTTCCTGAAGGGTGGAACGGCGGCGGCGATGTCGGTGGTGCTCTTCCTCATCATCGGCTCGGTGACGTTGGTCCAGTTCTGGTTGA
>JBQCJS010000394.1:0-5309 GCA_051952485.1 Thermomicrobiales bacterium
GGCGACTTCGGGCGCGCCACGACACTGCTGGCGGTCTATGCGCTGGGGCTGGGCGTGCCGTTCATGCTCGCGGCGTTCGCGTTCGGCTCGGCGCCGAAGGTCATCCGGCGACTGAACGCGCATTTGCACTCGGTCACGGTCGTCAGCGGCGCGATCATGCTCGGGGTGGGCATCATCATGATCCTCGGTATCTACCAGCAACTCTTCACGGAGATCGTCCGCATCGCGCCCTGGACCCCCTGGGAACCCACCCTTTAGCAGCGATGGCGTGGCCGGGGTCACCCGGCACGTAGCATCGCCCTCCTGCTCGTCACCCGGATCGGAACGCCACGATGGCCCAAGCAACCGCCCAGTCCAACCCGTCGCGCCCGATCTCGGACCAGGTCATCGACCGGATCTGGCGCTTCTTCTGCTCCGTGCGGGCGGCCATCGCGGAGATCTCCTTCCTCGCCCTGCTGGTCCTCATCGGCACGCTGCGGGGCAGCGAGGCGCCGCGCTGGCTGGCCGATGCCCTCCCGTTCACCGAAGGGCTCGTCGACCGCTGGTACGCCTGGGATGTCTTCGGATCGCTCCTCTTCGCGCTCACGCTCGCGCTGATCGCCGTCGCGATCGCGGTCTGCACCCTGAACCGTGCGCCGTCGATCTGGCAGACGATCAGCCATCCCCGCATCGCCACTTCGCGGAGCTGGCTGCGGGGCGCGGAGACCTCGGCCACCTTCACCCGCGCCGGCACGGTGGACGACCTGGCGAACGATGTTTCCGGCGTGCTGGCGAAGAAGCGGTATCGCGTCCTGACGGAGCGCGTCGGCAACGAGATCCACCTCTACGCCGACAAGAATCGCTACGCCAAGCTCGGGACCTTCCCGTTCCACCTCGCCCTGATCCTGATCCTGGTCGGTGGCCTGATGGCCGCCCACTACGGCTTCCGCGAGCAGGAGTTCATCGTGGTCGAGGGCGAGACGCGCGCGGTCGGGCACGGCACCGGCCTCAGCATCCGGCTCGACGAGTTCTCCGACGACTACACGGCATCCGGGGTGGCGGCGAGCTACCGGAGCGCCATCACGGTGCTCCAGGACGGCAATGACGTGAAGTCCGGCGACATCACCGTCGGCCATCCGCTGACCTACGGCAGCGCCACCGTCTATCAATCCAGCCTCGGGTTCGCGAAGGCCTTCCGGATCACCGACGGCAGCGGCAACGTCGTCTACGAGGGCGCGGAGCCGATCGGCATCTTCACGCTGACCGGCAATCCGGATGCGCCCGCCGGCATCGTCGACCTGCCGGGGATCGAGGGGCAACTGGTCTTCGCCGGTCAGGACACCAATCCGGCGAACCGCCCGGACCTGGACACCCTCAACCTGAACAGCGACCAGCTCTGGATCCAGATGGGCCTGCGCGATGCGTCGACCGGGCAGATGGTCAACCTGCCGGGCCAGAAGATCGAACTCGGCAAGCCCGTCCAGATCGGCCAGTACACCATTGCCTACACCGGCACGGATCGGTTCTCGGCGATGCAGGTTGCCTACAACCCGGGCGTGCCGATCTTCATCATCGCCGTGGTGCTCCTGCTCGGCGGCCTGATGGCGACCTTCTACTTCCCACACCGGCGCGTCCGGGCGCTCGTCTCCATGGCGGGAGAATCCGCGACCGTCCAGATGGCTCCGCTGGCAAAGCGCGACTGGAGCGGCAAGCGGGACTTCCTCCGCATCGTCCAGGAGGCGCAGCAGACGCTCGGCGCGCCAACCGAGGTGAAGCTGCCGAAATCCAGCCCGGAATGGGAAGCCTTCAAACCGGCTGCCGCGTCGGCACCGTAGACTCATACAGGGAGGGTCGTCCTTCTGAAAGGACGGCTCGGCGTCGCCGTTGTGGTCAGTGGGGCAGCGGCGGGGGATCACTGCCGCTACACTGGGCATGACAGGTTGGACGACCAGCACGCAACGGCCAGCACACCGGCCGGGGGACAGGGATCGCACGCATGGAAGGTCTGGTCAGGTTCTCGTTCTATCTCTTCGCGGCGGCCTCGATGGCGATCTGGGTCTCCGCCCTCGCCTACATCGGCTATGCCATCGGGCGCGTGCGCGTCCAGCGGCAGACGATGGTGACCTCAGCCGGATCGACCGTGACGAGCGTCAACGCCGAGTTCGGGCCGTCTGTCCAGGGGCTCGGTCGCATCGGGACGATGATGGCGTTCTTCGGCGCGCTCTTCGTCGGCCTCTCGATCCTCACCCGCGCCATCGCCGCCTCGCACATCGTGCTCTCGAACATGTACGAGTATTCGCTCGTCTTCACCTTCTTCACGACGACCGCCTACCTGATCTTCGAGCGCATCTACGGTGTCCGGCAGCTCGGCGCGATCGTGATGACGGTCGCCGCGCTGATGACGCTCTACATCTGGTCCCTGCCCACGGACATGCGGGAGATCAACCCGGTCGTCCCGGCCTTGCAGGCCGGCCCGATCATGGCCTTTCATGTCGGCAGCGCGAACCTCGCCTACTCCGTGCTCTCGGTCTCGTTCGGCGCGGCGGTCCTCTACCTGATCGCCGAGCGATGGAGCCCTCGCTGGCTGCCCAGCGCCGAGATGCTGGACGACATCGCCTTCCGGGCGGTGACGGTCGGGTTCCCGTTCCTCTCCCTCATGCTCATCCTCGGCTCCGTGTGGGCGCACGAAGCCTGGGGCTCCTACTGGTCCTGGGACCCGAAGGAGACCTCCGCGCTCTTCGCCTGGCTGATCTACGCCGTCTACCTGCACACACGCACCCTCCGCGGCTGGCGGGGCCGCCGTAGCGCCTACATCCTGCTCTTCGGCTTCGCCTCGCTGATCTTCACCTATTATGGCAACTACTTCTTCGGCGGACTCCACGCCTACGGCGGCGTCTAGGCAGGCGCACGGTCGAAATCGCCCAATCTCACCGATTGCGTTCCCGGAATGGATTCGTCTCCCGCATGACCTCCGTCGATCCCACGCCCACGCCTGACACGCCACACGACGCCTCCACGGCCCCGACAGCAGCCGACGAAAGGCCAACGCCCCAACCCTCCACGACGGGCAACCAGCGGCTCTCGTGGCGCTACTACGGCATCGTGGCGCTGCTCGTCCTCGGCATCGTCGGAGCGACGTTCGCGATCGGGCAGCGGGCCGGCTGGAACCAGATCGGCTCCGGTGGCGTCAACGCGCGGCTGCTGCCGAAGGTGGGTGAGCAGGCGCCGGACCTCTTCACGTTCAGCGCCAACGGCGAGCCGATGTTCCTCTCCGCCCTGCGCGGACAACCCGTCTGGCTCAACTTCTGGGGATCGTGGTGCGAGCCCTGCCAGGCGGAGATGCCGGCGATCGAGGCGGCCTACAAGGAGCTTCAGCCCCAGGGCCTCGTCATGCTCGGCATCAGCCAGAAGGAAGACATCAGCCAGTCGGTTTCCTACGCCGATGCCGCTGGCGCGACCTTCCCGATCTTCTGGGACCCATCCATGGTGTGGTCCGGCGTGAACGAGGAAGACATGTCGCCCGAACTGCTGAAAGTCGCGAAAGACACCAGGTCCTGGCAGGTGAACAACCAGCCGACCCACGTCTTCATCGACCGCAACGGCATCGTGCGCGCCGTGGTGATGTCCCCGATGACGGAGGAGCAGGCGGTGAAGCTGGGCGAGGAGATCCTGAGCATCCCCTACACCGGCCCCGCGCTCGGCCCCGCCACGCCGTCAGCCTCCCCGGACGCATCGCCCGCGTCCAGCCCGTTCGCCACACCCAAGCCGTAGACGCGGCCCTTGTGGTGGTTGCCGCCATGAGGGGGGCGGCCTGCATCCGCCCAACACCCTCGCAGACCTGGCTATGGATCCCTTCCCGAGGTGATCGCGTCGGGTTCCACCGCATGATGCCGCCCCGGTGGAACAGGAATAACCGCCGTCCGATTGAATCGGACGGCGGTTTTCTTTGTTTCTCAGTGGTTCCAGCCGGCCCTACGACGGCCAGTTCAGGTTCGGGATGACGTGCTTCCCGTAGGCCTCGATGAAACCTTCCTGGTTGCGGTTCACGTTGTGCACGTGGATCTCCGGGAAGCCGAGGTCGATGAAGTGCTGGAGATAGGCGACGTGTGCGTCGAGGTCCGCCGTCGTCAGCACGCGGTTCTTGAAGTTCTCCGGGCGCACCAGCTTGGACATCGCCTCGAAGTCCTCCGGGTTCCGGATATCGGCCTTCGGGAAGTTCATGCCCCCGTTCGGCCAGTCCCTCACCGCGGAATCGATCGCCTCCTGCTCGGTCTCGGCGTAGCTGACCTTCACCTGGAGGATGCGCGCCATCTGCGAGGGATCCTTGCCCGCCTCGCGCGCGCCCTTCTCGAAGCGCTCCATCAGCATCTTGATCTTCTCGTCCGCCGCGCCGACGGTGATGATCCCCTCGGTCAGCTTGCCCGTCCGCTGCGCCATGATCGGCCCGGAGGTCGCAACGTAGATCGGCGGCGGCGCGTCCGGCAGGGTGTAGAGCTTCGCGCTCTCGACCGTGAAGTGCTTGCCCTGGTGCTTCACGACCTTGCCGGTGAAGAGCTTCTCGATGATGTCGATCGCCTCGACCAGCCGGTCTAGGCGGGTCGGCGCCTCCGGCCAGTAGTCGCCGACGATGTGCTCGTTCAGCGCCTCACCCGCCCCCAGGCCGAGGTAGAACCGGCCCGGATACATCGCCTCCAGCGTCGCGGCGGCCTGCGCCAGCACCGCCGGATGATAGCGCCAGCCGGGAGGCGTCACACCCGTACCGAAGCGGAGATTCGTCGTCGCACCCAGCGCGCCGAGCCACGCCCAGACGAATGCCGATTGCCCCTGCGACGGCACCCACGGATGGTAGTGATCCGAGGCGGTCACGACCGTGAACCCGTTCTTCTCGGCCAGCTGGCTGTAGGTCAGCAGGTCGGTCGGATGGAATTGCTCGAACGAGGCAGCGTACCCAATGGCTCCCATGAGATGCTCCTGTGTCTCGCCAACGCCTGATCGGCATCGGCCAACCCGCACGCCGGAGCGATCCTCCGGCGCTGTCGTCAGATGAAGAGATTGCGTTCCTCGGCCATGACCAGGTCGCGCGACGTTCCCGGCGAGCCGATCGCCTGCGCGTCGAACCCCCGGATCACGGCGACCGGCACCGCCGCCAGCTTGTGCATTACCAGTTCCGCCGCCGATGCGAGTTCGTCCGCGATCGCGATCACGGTCGCGCGCAACTCGTATCCGGCGGCATCGTACTGGCCGCGATAGTCCGCCAACGGGGCGATGCCGGCGACCCCGATCGCGACGTTCACGATCCCGCTCCGCCACGGCCGCCCGAACGAATCGGT
>JBQCJS010000395.1:0-2081 GCA_051952485.1 Thermomicrobiales bacterium
CGAAGGAAGGGACGATCGCCGGTCCCCGCGTGCTGGAGCACATGGTCGACGCCGTGCTCTACCTGGAGGGTGACCGCTTCCACCAGTACCGCATCCTGCGGGCGGTGAAGAACCGGTTCGGTTCGACGGACGAGGTCGGCGTCTTCGAGATGGCCGACATCGGCCTGCGTGAGGTGCGGAACCCATCCGAGGCGTTCCTGGAGGAACGGTCGGCGGCGACCTCCGGTTCGACCGTGGCGGTGACGATGGAGGGCACGCGGCCGATCCTGGTGGAGGTGCAGGCGCTCTCCACGCCCACGGCCTTCGGGTTGCCACGGCGGAGCGCAAACGGACTCGACACGAGCCGGCTGCAATTGCTCGTCGCCGTGTTACAGAAGCGGGTGGGGCTGGAACTCGGAACGCAGGATGTCTACGCGAATGTGGTTGGTGGCCTGCGCGTGATGGAACCCGCAGTCGATCTTGCGATCGCGACGGCGATTGCCTCCAGCCTGCGGGATGTCCCGGTTGATCCGGCGACCGTCGTGGTGGGGGAGATCGGGCTGTCCGGGGAATTGCGGTCCGTCAACCAGCTGGACCGCCGGATCAACGAGGTCTCACGGCTGGGGTTCCGGCGGATCGTGATCCCGTCGCACGCGCACCTCACCCACGACATTCCCTCCACGATCGAAGTCGTTCGGTCCAAGAGCGCCGCCGAGGCCATCGCGGCGGCGCTCGACCAGGGCTGATTCAGGCCCGGCGAAGGGCCAGGAGCTCGTCGGCGAGACGGGCCCCGGCGTCCGGGCGCCCCATCGCCCTGGCGGCGGAGGCCATCGCGGCGAGGCGGTCGGGGTCCGCGAGCAGGGCGTCGATTTCGGTGGCGAGGCGTTCCGGGGTGGCGTCCTGCTGCGCGACCATCACCGCCGCACCCGCCTTCTCCAGCACGCGAGCGTTCTTCGTGGCTTCGTCGCCTCCGGTGTTGGGGAGCGGGACGAGGATGGATGGCTTGCCGACCACCTCCAGCTCCGCCACGGTGCCGGCGCCGGATCGGGAGACGATGAGGTCGGCCATCGCGAACACATCGGGAAGCTCCTCTCCCACGAACTCCTTGACGACATACCGCCGCTTCAGGTGATCCGGCAGGGACTCCCGGAAGGCCGAGAGGCGAGCGGCGTCGTCATTGTCCTTGGTCGGTCGGCCGGCCTGATGCACGATCTGCATCCGCTCCAGGAAGGCGGGAAGATTCGGTTCGATCCCGGCGTTCAGGCGCGTGGCGCCCTGCGCGCCGCCGGTGACATATAGCACCGGCAGATCCGGGGAGAAGCCGAATCGCTGGCGACCGCGCTCCGCATCGCCGTCGAGCAGCGATTTCCGGACAGGATTGCCGGTGAGGACGACCCGCTTGTGGACACCCTCGGCGAGGGGGATGCTCTCCGCGAAGCTGACGGCGAAGGAGGCGGCGAACCGAGCGGAGATGCGATTCGCCATGCCGATCTGGGCGGTCTGCTCGTGCGTGAGGATCGGCACGCGGCGGGTCCAGCCGGCGATCACCGACGGGACGCTGGCGTGGCCGCCAGTGCTGAAGATGACATCCGGATGGAACGAGCCGATCGCCGGCCACGCCTGGACCACGCCGACCGGGAAGCGGAAGACATCCTTCACGTTCTCCAGGTCGAAGTAGCGCCGGAGCTTCCCCATCTGGATCGCTCGGAAGGGAATACCGTGCTCCTGCGCGACGCGTCGCTCCACGCCGTTGTGCCCACCGATCCAGAAGAAGGAGGTCTCCGGTTCGCGGGCGCGAATCTCATCGATGACGGCGATGGCGGGGAAGACATGGCCGCCGGTTCCCCCTCCGGCGATCAGCAGCCGGAATGGCGCTTGCTTCGTGGTCACGATTGCTCCCAGGTCCAGTGTGGTGGGTCGGTGCGGAACGCGACGGGGCGTCCGCCGATGCTGCGCTGAGTATAGTCCGGTGATCGCGCGGTCCGGCCCGAAGTGCGTCCGTGCTACCATCGACCGACCGGCAGCTGCCGCCTGGCGAACTGCCTGATTCTCCCGGAGATCGACCCTGGACGTGCCTCAACCAACACCCACCATGCCAACAC
>JBQCJS010000396.1:0-5731 GCA_051952485.1 Thermomicrobiales bacterium
CACGCCACGGTGGGCAGCAGGACATGCCCTTCCCGACGTCCATCGGCTACCGTCTTTCCGTGAGGAGACCGATACACGCTGGTTCATCATGCCCGCCGTCTGGATGCCGGAACGGGAAGGCGGCCAGCTGATGGCGGTCTCGTTCCGGGGCCTTACCGAACGCTGATCCGGAACGGGTCCGGAGTCGCCGCGTGGAATGCCACGCCGCGGGAATCCGAGATCATGGAGAGCATGTGAATCAGGCTTCCGCTCCGACTAGGGTGGACCGGGCGTCTGCTCGAACGTGGCCGATGGGCGCACCGCATCGTGGCTACCTGATCCTCAATACCTGTAATCGATCGCAGAGACAACGATATTATTCATTTCGATAGTATGTCCGTATCGAGTACCGCGTAGTATTTGCTAAGCCGAATAAAATGAACTCCGTGGCACAGTCCATGCACCCTCCTCCATTGCGGATGGCCCGCGACGTGGCGTCGGCAGAAGGAGGGAGGCATGGATTCCCCACATCGCAAGAAGACCACGTCCCAAGGGTGTCCACGGTGTTCCCGTGATTCCCTGCGTCGTCGGGGCGGCTGAACCGATTGCGGTGGCTGCCGTGATCGCGCGTGTGTCGCATCCGCTCGTTCGTGGCGGAGCCCTGAGAATCGCCGTTCACGCCGTCGCGCGCGTGCCCAGGAAAGCCGGAAGCACGCCCTGATCGCGATCGGTCCCGTTCCCTTTGGCCTCTCGGCCGGAGAGACCCGCGACGCGATCGCCGAGGGTATCCGCAACCGCCTCGCTGCTCACCTCCCGGACTGGGATGGGAGCGGCCCCGCAGCAATTGAGATGTTCGGCGGTGTCATCTGACGCGCCGCACACGGGAACGCATCACAGGAGACAGACCAATGGCAAACGCTGCCCACCGGAACGACCTGGTCATCGCATGGTTGAACGATGCCCACGCCCTGGAGACCGCCATCATCGAGAGCCTGGAAGGGCAGGTCGACCTCGCCTCCGATCATCCGGAGGTGCAAGCGGGCATCCAGCGCCACCTGGAGGCGACGCGACACCACGCGGAGGTCGTCGCGAGTTGCCTGGCCCAGTTCGATGAAAAGCCATCGGCGGGCAAGAAGGTCCTCGCCCAGATCGGCGGCAAGCTCCAGGGCGTCGCCATGGGGGCTGCCAAGGACGATCTCGTCAAGGCGGCGCTGCAGGACTACGCCACCGAACACATGGAGATCGCCTCCTACCGCGCCCTGATCGAGGCGGCCAATGCGATCGGGATGCCGACGATTGGCGAATCGCTCAAGGAGGTCCTCGCCGACGAGGTCGCCATGGCGGCCTGGTTGGAGAAGAACACCCCGGCGCTGGTCCGGGAGGCCGTGGCCCACGGTGAAACCTAGCCCGCCGATCCCGCCCCGCCGTTCGATGAACCCGAGTTCGCTCACCGGAAAGGTCAACGCATGAATGCCCGTCGCCTTGTCACCCTCGTCCTCCTTGCTGCCAGTCTCGGCCTCCTCGCGGGGCCGGCTGTCTCCGCCCAGGACGCCTCGCCGGTCGCCACACCCGGCGGCCCGTCCGCCGGGTATCCCGTCGCCATCCATCAAGGCACGTGCGCCAGTCCGAGTGCGGACGTCGCCTGGGATCTCGACACCGCGATCGGGGTCGGCGTCACGGACGTGGCGACACCCAACGAATCGTCCCTGGGGACCGTCCAGGGTCCACCCATCCTGGCGTCCATGAGCACGATCGAGGTCAACCTCGATGACCTCGGCAACGAGCCCTACGTCATCGTGGTGCACGCCAGCAGCAGCGACGAGACGATCGTCGCCTGCGGGACCATCGGCGGCCTCAAGACCGACGGCAAGCTGGCGATCTCCCTCGCGCCGACGAACGGGTCGACCGTGGTGGGTGTCGCCATCCTCGAGGAGAACGGCGACCAGACGAACGCAACGGTCTACGTCTTCGACCAGGCGGCGACGCCGGGCGGCACGCCAGCCGCCTGATCGGAACCGATTCGGACCTCCTCACCACGACCCTTGAAAGAGCGCCCCGGCAGATGGCCGGGGCGCTCTTTCATGCGCGCTTGCGCGGGGTGGCCCCACGCGGCGTCCCGGCAGGCGCACTCCAGGACAGACTAGGCGGCCAGTTCGGCCAGCAACTCCCCCTCCTGCACCAGTTCGACGGACAGGGTGCGATACCCACCCCGGTCGAAGAGCACGGTGATCTCCCCGCTCCCGGCATGCGTGACCGTGCCATCCCCCAGCGAGACGTGACGCACCCGGCTCCCGATCGGGTAGGGCCCCGCCGTCTCCACAGCCCGGTCCGCTGACGTTCCCCCGTGGCGGTCACAGACGTCGCAGTGGCCGCACCTCCCCGGATAGGGCTCGCCGAAGTACTGGAGCAGGAATGCCCGCCGACACCCTTCATGATCGACATAGTGCCGCATCATCTCCAGCTTCGACTGGGCGAACCGCTGCCGATGCCGCTGTTCCGCCACGGCTGCCTGCGCGGCGGCCTCCGGGTCGAGACCGGGATCGGGCAGGTCGATGGTGCCGTCCGCCCGCAACTCCAGCGCATCCACGTCCTCCAGCCGGTTCAGGACGCGGTTGAGGCGCGTATCGGTGAGATCGATATGCTCCCGGAGGATCGAGGGCTCCACCGGCTGCGGAAGGTTGCGCAGGGCAAGGATCACCGGTTCCACATCGTCGCTCTCCAGCTGGCCGGCACCAGCCTGGAACCGCTTGAGCGTGAAGTCGGTCGGCGTGGCGAAGAGGATCGCCTCGGCCGGCTCGCCGTCGCGGCCCGCGCGCCCGATCTCCTGATAGTAGGCATCGAGCGAGTCGCTCGCGCCATGGTGGTAGACGAACCGGACGTTCGGCTTGTCGATTCCCATGCCGAAGGCCGTCGTCGCGACGATCACCTCAACGCGATCCTCCATGAAGGCCTCCTGCACCTCGGCGCGGACCGACGCCTTCAGCCCGGCGTGATAGGCGGCGGCGCGCACGCCTCGTTCCACCAGCGCCTCCGCGATCTCCTCGCTCGCCTTCCGGGTCGCCGCGTAGACGATTCCCGGAAACGAGGCGGCCACGACCCCGTCGACCAGGGCGGTGGTGCGCTCGTCCTCGTCGTCGAACGACACCACCGCCAGATGGATGGTCGGGCGGTCGAACCCCGCCACGATCACCTGCGGGTTCTCCAGGTGAAGCCGCTCGGCGATCTCGCGGCGAACGGGCGGCGAGGCGGTCGCGGTCAGCGCCAGCACGGGAGGATGCCCCAGGGCATCGATGGCCGCGCCGATCCGGAGATAGTCCTGCCGGAAATCCTGGCCCCATTCGCTCACGCAATGCGCCTCGTCCACGACGACCAGACCCGGCTTCACCGACTCCAGCCACGCCAGGGTATCCGACCGCACCAGCTGCTCGGGCGCCAGGAAGAGGAAGCCATGACCGCGTGTGCGCAGATCATCGAGCACCTCCTCCCGTTCCACCTCGGTCAAGGTCGAATTGACTTCCACCGCCAGGCCCGGCGCGATCGCGTCCAGCGACGTGACCTGATCGCGCTGCAGGGCGATCAACGGCGACACGACCACGACCAGGAGGCGGGCATGGAGCCCGACGAGCTGGTAGACCGCCGATTTCCCGGCGCCGGTCGGCAGGACGCAAAGCACATCCTGCCTGTCGAGCAGCGCCTGAATTGCCTCCTCCTGTCCCGCTCCGAGACATGCAAACCCGAATCGCGACGCCGCCAGGCGTCGGATCGCATCCAGACCCTCATGATGCTGTGTCATCTCATCCGCCGCTGCTGCAAGATCCGGAAGGAAGGACACGACGACCCCGGGCCGCGCGGCGCCCGGGGCGATGCACGGCGCAGGGTCGTCGGTGGCAAGGAGTACGGCGTCAGGTGATCGGGGCACCTCCCGTCACGCCGATGATCTCGCCAGTGATGTAGCTGGCGTCCTGCGAGGCAAGGAAGACATAGGCAGGCGCCAGCTCCGCCGGCTGGGCCGGCCGCCCCATCAGCCCGTCCTTGCCGAACTCGGTGTACTGCTCGGCCGGCATCGTCGAGACGATGAGCGGCGTCCAGACCGGACCCGGCGCGACGGCATTGACGCGAACACCCTGCTCGATCGCCAGCTCCGCGAGCGCCTTGGTGAACGCGACGATCGCTCCCTTGGTGGTGGCGTAGTGCAGCATGGCACCGCTCGGCTGATAGCCCTGGATCGAGGTCGTGTTCAGGATCGAGCCGCCGGCGGGCATGACCGCCAGCGCCGCCTTGCTCAGGAAGAAGGCGGCGTCGATGTTGGTCCGGACGGCGCGATGCCATTCCTCCGTCGTCAGGTCCTGGATGGTCTCGATCACGCTCTGGTAGGCCGCGTTGTTGACCAGGTTATCGAGCCGGCCGAACTCCTCGACCGCGCGGTCGACCAGTGCCCGGCAATGGGCCTCTTCCTGGATGTCCCCCGCGACCGTGATGGCCTTGCGCCCGGCCTCGGCAACCACACGCGCCGTTTCCGTTGCGTCCTCATGGGACTGCTGGTAGGCGATCAGGATATCCGCGCCCTCGCGGGCGAAGGAGAGGGCCACGGCGCGGCCGATACCACTGTCACCGCCGGTGATCAGCGCCGCCTTGCCCTGGAGCTTGCCCGACCCCGTATACGACGTCTCACCGTAGTCCGGGGCGGGGGTCATCTGCGCTTCGAGGCCGGGATAGGGCTGATCCTGCTCCGGGAAGGGGGGAGTGGCCCCGATCTCCCGGGGATCGTCCTGCGGGTAGTCGCTCACGGGCATGGTCCTTTCGCGTGCTGGGAATGGAGAGTGGTTACTTCCCGGCCTCGGCCGCTGCCAGTTCCTTCAGGTCCTGGCGCACCTCCTTGCCGACGGTGCGCGCAAGCGACTCGACGGTGCGGGCCATCTCCTTTTCCTGGTCCAGGTTCTCCTTGAGCAGGTCCACGACATCGGATTCACCCAGATTCCTGGCCATCTGGATCAGCAGGGTATAGCTGGCGATTTCGTAGTGCTCGGTCTTGGCTGCCCCAGCCAGGTTGCCCACTTCGAGGACAAGCGGAGACGGCTTCTCGTTGAGGAGGGAATCGTGCTCCTCCTTCAGCCCTTCCGCCGCGTGGCAGGTCGTCTTCTCCGGCTTCGCCTTCAGGAGCGTGAAGACCTTCTCCAGGTTCCGGATCTGCTGCCGGGTCTCGGTCTGGTGATGCTTGACGGCCGCTTTCACCTCGGCATGACCGGTTTCAGCGGCGAGCGATTCCAGCATGTCGAGGACGATATGCTCGGCGCTCATCGTGTCGGAGAGTTCGTGAAGCAACAGGTCGCGAGCGGTGTCCAGGGCCATGTCGTGCGTTCTCCCACAGGAAATGGTTTCGTCGGTGCCGGTGTACGTTCACCCCAGCCAATCCCCTAACGCAGGAGGGGTGCCAGCCGCAACAGGAGTCGGACAGGACGTCCCTTCGCCCGCTCGGGGTTCGCACACCGTGTCTGCGTCCACGTCGGCAACCGGGGGTACACAGGACCGGGGGCGAATCCGCATGGCGGCGACCTGGCGGCGGGCCACGTCAACCGGAGGCATGGGCCGCCGGACCCTCCCCTGATGGCGGAGCCGCGGCACGTGCCGGCGCAGAGACCTGGATACGTGTCAGGCCGGCGTGGCGACTGCGTGATGAATGTACGGACATGCAAACTGCTTCGGCGGCACCGGGGTGTCCACGGTGGGGACCGGCATCTGCCAGGCCACGGGA
>JBQCJS010000397.1:0-3114 GCA_051952485.1 Thermomicrobiales bacterium
GGCGGGGGCCGGCGTTCCCGATCAGCCGCGGGTGGCGCCGGCGCTGGCGGCCGGGGAAGCTTCGGGGGAGGCGACCGGCGAGGCTTCGAGCGGCGAGCCGGAGGCGGCCGCCTTCTTGATCGCCGCGAGGATGCGCGTGTAGGTGCCGCACCGGCAGAGATTGCCGCTCATTGCCTCGATGATCTCCGCGTCGCTCGGGTTCGGGTTCTTCGCCAGCAGCGCGGACGCCGTCATGATCTGGCCGGACTGGCAGTAGCCGCACTGCGGCGCCTGCTCTTCGATCCAGGCCTGCTGGAGGACGGTGAGCTCACCCTCGGGCGCGAGGCCCTCGATGGTGACGATCTTCTTTCCGGCGGCCTGCGAGATGGGAGTGACGCACGAACGGGTCGCCTCGCCGTCGATGTGGACGGTACAGGCGCCGCACTGGGAGAGGCCGCAGCCGAACTTGGTGCCGGTCATGTCGAGATCGTTCCGGAGCACCCAGAGCAATGGCGTGTTCTCGTCGACGTCGACGGTGTGGTCGGTTCCGTTGATGGTGAGCGTGGTTGCCATCGCGATCCCTGATTCCTGGAGATACCGGAGCGGCACCGGCGGGCACCGGCGCACCAGTGGTACGTCACTGACGAACGGTAGGGTACACGAGTCTTGTTCCTTTGTGCGAATGATTCTCCACCAATATCGCCGTCGAATGAACGCCCAGTATGCGTAAACACCAACTATTCAATAGTTGATTAACGGGCCAGGACTGCCCCCACCCACCGCCCCGGCCGCTGGCCATCCCGGAAATCACCGGAGAACTTCCTTCCCCCTTGTGCGTTCCGGAGGCCCCGGTACAATGCGCCGTGGCGGCCCTTTGGAAGACCTGCCGAGAACGAATCGGCAGGGCGGCAGCAGCACCCATCGCAGCACGACGCTGCGACACCAACTCGAGGAAGAGAGGATCTCTCCCGTGGCTGAACTTCGACCCCTCCGCGTCGGCATCATCGGCGCTGGCGGCATCTCCAACGTCCACTCCGTCGGCTGGAACAGCTACCCCGAAAAGGCTGTCATCGCGGCCTATGTCGATGTCGCGACCGACCGCGCCCAGGCCCAGAGCAACAAGTACACCGGCGGCACGGCCAAGGTCTACGGCTCGATCGATGACGCCGCCGCCGATCCCGACATCGATGTCTTCGACATCTGCCTCCCGCACCACCTGCACACCCCGGCCATCCTCGCGGGCGCCAAGGCCGGCAAGGCCATCCTCTGCGAGAAGCCGCTGACGACCTCCCTCGACGACGCCATCACCATCCAGAAGGCCGTGGATGCCTCCGGCGTCATCTTCATGGGCGCGCACAACAACCTCTTCTACCCCTCCCTGCTGGAGGCGCGCCGCCTGCTGGATGGCGGCTTCCTCGGCAACCCGTACTTCCTCCGCTCGATCGAGACCTTCCAGGCTCGCAGCTTCGATCCGTGGGAACCGGGCAGCTCCGGCAAGGGCGGCGACCAGAAGGGCTGGCGCGCCGACCTGAAGCAGGCCGGCGGTGGCGAGCTGCTCGATACCGGCTACCACAGCACCTATCGCCTGCTGTCGCTGGCGAACGGCGATCGCCCGGTGGAAGTCTTCGGCATGCTCAGCCGTTTCCTGCACCAGAACCTGCCGACCGAGGATACCGGCCAGGTGCTCGTCCGCTTCGAGTCCGGGGTGGTCGGTGAGATCATCACCTCTTGGGCGTTCGATGTCGTCGGCGCCCGCCACTTCGAGGTCAGCGCCGAGTTCGGCACCCTCGCGGGCGGCCCCAACTACCTGGAGCACCAGCTCTACCGCTGGCCGGAGGCTGCCAAGCGCACCTTCGACCCGATCCACTCCTTCACGCTGGAGATCGGGCACTTCATCGACATGGTGCAGTCCGGCGCGAAGAACGCCGCACCGATGGCCGAGACCATCCGCACCCTGCAGGTGATCAAGGGCGCCTACCTCTCCGCCCAGGCCGGCCAGTGGGTGACCCTGCCGGAGGACCCGACCGCCGCGCCGGTCGTCCGCACGGCGGCCGCCTCCACGCCATACTCGGTCGATGTCCCGGAGGAAGTCGTCCACTAGGCGAGAGAAAAGGGACGTGAGGAAAGAGAAGAGCGCGATGAGGCAGGACTCACAACGTCCCTACCGCCACCGTCCGACTCACTTCTCTTTTCTCTCCCCTCGTTCCTCTCCGTTGGAGTTCCCATCATGTACAACGCACTCATGCCGGGCGCAATCGGCATCAAGAACCTCTCCCTGGCCGAGACCATCGCGCTCGCCAAGGAGGCCGGGTTCCAGGGCGTCAACTTCGAGGTCCGCGAGGCGAAGGCGCTGGCCGACGAGCATGGCATCGCCTATGTCAAGGCGCTCTTCGATGACGCCGGGATCAAGCCCGCCGGGTTCGGCCTGCCGGTGAACTGGCAGAACGACGACGTGCGCGGCGAGCAGATCGCCGAGCTGCCGGCGCTTGCCGAGGTCGCGCTGGCGCTCGGCGCAAGCAACAGCCTCACCGGCATCATGCCGGGCAACAACGAGCGCCCCTTCGACGAGCAGTACGCCTGGATGATGGAGCGCTTCCGCCCGACCGCCGAGGCGGCGAAGGCGGCTGGCCTCCAGATCGGCATCGAATTCATCTCGCCGAAGACGCTCCGCAACCTGTTCGAATACGAGTTCATCTATTCCATGAAGCAGATGCTCGCCTTCGCGCAGGATGCCGGAACGGGCAATGTCGGCGTCCTCTTCGATGTGTGGCATCACTACACGTCGCACGGCACGATCGACGAGCTGGACAACCTGAAGGCGTCCGACGTCCTCTACGTCCACGTCAACGACGCGCCGAAGGGCCTGGAGATCGACGAGCAGCAGGACCTGAAGCGCACCCTGCCGCTGGCGACGGGCGTCATCGACGCGCCGGAGATGCTGCGCCGTCTCGCGAAGATCGGCTACACCGGGCCGGTCGCCTCCGAGCCGTTCAGCGCCGAGCTGAACGAGGTCGCGGCGTCCGATCCGCTCGCCGCCGCGAAGACGACCGCCGGGGCCACACAGAAGCTCCTCGACGTCGCTGGCGTCGCCTAGCGGAGAACGAGAGGAACGGGGAGCATCGCTCTCTCGTTCCT
>JBQCJS010000398.1:0-2244 GCA_051952485.1 Thermomicrobiales bacterium
GTTTTGTTAATAATAGGAAAAAACACATTTTTTTTTGGTTTTTTTTTTATCTTTGTTTGTGTTTTTTTTTAGCGGTTCTTTTTGTGCCCAATGACCCCCGGCCCCACCACCGGCCCGCATCTACGGATTGTCCCAGGCGGCTGCATGGTGAGCCATTCCGGATATCGCTATAGGACCGCCATCGCAATTCCCAGTCGAACGGAACGAAAGCCGCCCGGATCGAACTCGATCCGGGCGGCTTCGTGATGGTCGTGATGGGAGGGCGATCAGGCTTCGGCGGTGACGGCCTCGGCCTCGGTGGCCTCGTCGGCCGGAGTGGCGCTGCGCTCGGCGTACGCCTGCAGGCGGCGCTGCCGCTTGGAGACCTTGCCGGCGTTGGCGGCGGCGGCTTCCATGCGCTTGGTGAAGCGCTCGACCTGGCCGGCCGTGTCAACGATGCGCTGCTCGCCCGTGTAGAAGGGGTGGCAGGTGCTGCAGAGGTCCGTGCGGATCTCACGGCGCGTGGAACGCGTGGTGAAGGTGTTGCCGCAGGAGCAGGTAACGGTGGCTTCGACGTAGTTGGGGTGGATACCCGGCTTCATGGTGGTGTGCTCTCCGTGCCGATGGCAGTAGGTCGTTGGGGGAATCAGTCCGCCGCAGCGACGGCTTCGGGCTCGGGAGTCAGCAGCTCGGTCCCACCGCCAATCGGGTACAGCTCGGGCGGATAGACGCTGATCCGCCGCTTGAGGCGCGAAATCTTCTCGAAGCGGACCACGCCATCGATCTTGCTGTAGATCGTGTGGTCCTTGCCGATGCCGACGTTCTGGCCGACCCAGAACTCGGTGCCGCGCTGGCGCACGACGATGGTGCCCGCGCGCACGTACTCGCCATCGGCGCGCTTCACGCCGAGACGCTGTGCCTGACTGTCGCGGCCATTGCGCGTGGAGCCCGCGCCTTTCTTGTGAGCCATGATGGATTCTCCTTCAGGATGCGCCCGTCTGCGTTCGCGCGCCGGGCGGCGGTGATGACGATCAGGCGTTGATGCCGGTGATCGTCAGCTGCGTCTGCTCCTGGCGGTGGCCGGTGCGACGGCGGTAGCGCTTCTTCGCCTTGAACTTGAAGATGATCAGCTTCTCGCCACGATCGTGCGCCTCGACGTGCGCGGTGACGGTGGCGCCATCCACGACCGGCGTGCCGATCTGTGTGGAGCCGTCGCCGCCGAGCATCAGCACGCGGTCGATGGTGATGTCGCTTCCTGCTTCGGCGGCCAGCCGCTCGACGGTCAGCTTGTCGCCGACGCCGACGCGATACTGCTTGCCGCCGGTCTCGATCACCGCGTACTGGTTGCGGTTGGCGCCCGTGGTGGCTGGGGATGCTGTGGTTTCGGTCACGTTCTCTGCTTCCGTCATCTCGTCCTATCCTGCCCGATCCGTGTCCAACCCCGTCGATGTCCCGGGACACGAATGCCCCACGACGAACAGGGGAACCACGGTCCTGGGGTTGGGTAATGCGGTGATGAGTTGAGCCGACCGACGACCGGGTCCAATGCCACGGCGCTCAGGTACGACACTCTGGACTCGCACGCTCGACACACAAAATGGGCTGCGCTTGGCAGCCAGACATGGGAGTATAGCACGCGCCGGAGTATCGGGAAAGGCCAGTCCAGGCGTCGCGCGAAGTGTTGGCGGCGATGCCGTCCGACCGCGACAGGCGGCGGCCGGGGCGGCATCCGTGCCGGAGAGGTCGCGCATGCTGGCCGCATGGGCGTGCCCGCGTCCGGAGCCGCTGCTAGAATCTTCTCCAGTTGACGGAAAGGCGCGATGTGGCGCGTTTCCTCCCTCCCCATCGTCAGGCAGCTCCGTGATCCACTCCTCTCATCCCACGCACCACGAACGTCTCACGACCATCGCAGACGGGACGGCTGTCGCCCCCCTCCGGATCGGCACGCGGGGCAGCGCCCTCGCGCTCTGGCAGGCAAACACCGTCCGCGACTGGCTCGGCCAGCGGCAGCCGGAGGTGGCGACGGAGATTGCCGTCGTCACCTCGGATGGCGACCGCGACAAGGAATCGCCGCTCTCCGCGATCGGCGGGCGCGGCGTCTTCGCGTCGGCGCTGCAGGCACGGCTGCTCTCCGGTGAGATCGACATGGCCGTGCATACCACGAAGGATGTGCCCGGCATCACGCCTGCTGGACTGATCCTCGCCGCGTTTCCGGTTCGCGAGGATCCGCGGGATGTGCTCATCTCCCGGCATGATGTGGGTCTT
>JBQCJS010000399.1:0-4294 GCA_051952485.1 Thermomicrobiales bacterium
TCCGAGGCGCTCGGGATCGATTCGGTCGTGGAGCGCGAGCGGGAGATCGTGGTGAGGCCGGTCCTCACGGCGAATCTCGACAAGCGGCGGCTGGTGCGCGAACTGGGACAGGCCGTGCGGATCACCGCGAACTCGGTGCGCATCCGGCTCCTGGATCTTTCCATGCCCTGGCAGGATGCGCTCGACCTCGTGCTGACCGAGGTCGAGCGCGTGCACGACCGGGACGCCGTCCCGGCGCTCGTGGCTCGCTAGAGCCGGTCCCGCTTGGTCGTTACGCTCGAGGTGCCGTAGCCGGGAGGAGCGATCCTCGCGGCTGCGGGCGGTGATCGCCGGAGGTGGCACCGGCGATCCTGGGCGATCACAAGGATCGCCCCTCCATGATCAGACAACGATCTCGGCCTTCGCCGCTGCGGCACAGAGCCTGGGCTCGGTCCTCTTTTCTCCCGGCTCTTTCCTCAGTTCTGGCGCAGGTGGGCGACCGTCGCGCCGTCGCCTCCCTCGCCGGGACCGGCGGCCTCGCTCTTCGCCACGACGGGGTTCCCCTTCAGCTCTTCGCGCACGACCTGGCGCAGCGCGCCGGTGCCCTTGCCGTGGATGATGCGGACGAACGGCATCCCCATCAGGTAGGCGTCGTGGACGTACCGCTCCACCAGCGGCGCGATCTCCTCGGCTCGGCGGCCACGCAGGTCGAGTTCGAGCGGCACGACCTCCTGTGCCGGAATCGAGATCGCGGGTCGTTCCTGCACGTCCGTCGTGGCGCGCCGCCCGACCCGCTCCAGGTTGGTGAGCGGTTGGCGCGATTTCATCACGCCCATCTGGACTTCGGCATCGACCGGGGAGACGGAGAGCACATCGCCTTCCATGTCCAGCGAGAGCACCCGCACGCGATCGCCCTTGCGGAGCGCGCGCGGCTGCTGCAGCACTGGTTGCGGCCGGGTCGAACCCCGGTTCGTCTTGCGTTCGGAGAGGCGTACCTGCTCCTCCGCCTCGCGGATGGCGTTCGCGGCAGTCTGGGCCGGCACCGGGGAGCGCGGCGCGGCCACCGCGGCGTTGCGATGCCGGGCACTCTCCCGGAGGGCGGTCCGGGCTTCGGCGAGTTCGGCTTCCACCTCGGCGATCGCCTCCTGGCGGGCGGCGCGGCGGATGTCCTCGGCCTCCCGGAGCGACTGGGCGGCGCGGCGGCGGAGCTGGCGTGCTTCCTCCTCGGCGGCCTTCGTGCGTTCGAGTTCGCGCGTGATCTCGTTGCGGCGCTCGCGGATGTCGTCGATCAGGTCCTCCGCGCCATCGGCACCGGGATCGAGATAGGTCTCCGCCTCCTTCACGATGTCCCTGGGCATGCCGAGGCGGGTGGCGATGGCGAGCGCGTTCGAGCGTCCGGGGACGCCGATCGAGAGCTTGTAGGTCGGCGACAGCGTCTGCACGTCGAATTCGACACTGGCGTTCTCGACGCCGCGCGTGGCGTAGGCGTAGGCCTTGACCTCCGAGTAGTGGGTGGTGGCGACCACCATCGCCTTGCGCCGCAGGAGCGTCGTGATGATGGCGCGGGCCAGCGCCGAGCCTTCCTGGGGATCGGTGCCGGCGCCCATCTCGTCCAGCAGCACGAGGCTGTCGGACGAGACATTGCGCAACATGCGGATGATGTTGCGGATGTGCGAGGAGAAGGTCGAGAGGCTCTGGGCGATGCTCTGCTCGTCACCGATGTCCACGAAGATGGACGGGAAGACGCTGACCGTCGTTCCATCATCGGCGGGCAGGAAGAGGCCGGTCTGCGCCATCAGCGTCAGGAGGCCGATGGTCTTGAGGGCCACTGTCTTGCCGCCGGTGTTCGGGCCGGTGATGAGCAGGACGCGGAACCGGTCGCCGATCTCGAGCGAGGTCGGGACGACCGTCTCCTGGTCCAGCAGCGGGTGGCGGGCATTGATGAGCCGTATGAAATGTGTCGGGTGTCCGGGCGTATCCTCGCGTCCAGCGCCCTTCGGCGGTTCGAACAGGAGGGGACGGACCGCCTCCATCGCCTGGGCCAGCCGCGCCTTCGCCATCGCGAGATCGATCGCCGCGATCGCCTCGATCATGCGGTGGAGGCCGTCCGCGTGGTCGCCGATCTTCGCGCTCAGCATGTCGAGGATGCGCTCGACCTCGCGTTGCTCGGCGAGTTGTTCCTCCCGCCAGCGGTTGTTCATCTCCACCACATCGAACGGCTCGACGAAGAGTGTCTGCCCGCTCGACGAGGTGTCGTGGACGATGCCCTTCACCACGTTCCGCGCATCGGAGCGCACGGGGATGACGTAGCGGCCATCGCGAATGGTGATGATGTTCTCCTGGAGCGCCGATCCGTAGCGATTGCCGGTGATGAAGCTGTTCAGGCGGTCCATCAGGCGGCTGTGGGCCACGCGGACGGCCTTCCGGATGCGCCCCAGCTCCGGGCTCGCGCCATCGAGCACGTCCCCACGCGGCCCGATCGAGCGCGTGAGGTCGGCCTCCAGGGGCGAGAAGTTCTCGATGCTCTCGGCGAACTCCAGCATGTTCGGGAACCGCGACGAGGCGTCCGGCAGGCGCAGGAAGAAGGAGCGCAGTTCACGGCCCGCACGCATGGTGTCGGCGATCAGCATCAGCTCGCCGGGCATCAGGCGGCCACCCTTCTCCGCCTTGTCGAGGAACTCGCGGATGTCGCGCGCGCCGCCAACCGTGAGTTGGGGAAAGGAGACGACGAGATCGACCGCCTCGGCGGTGACATCGAGGAGGTAGCGCACGATGCGGCGATCGCCGGAGGGCCCGATCTCCATCGCGCGGGCGGCGGCGAGACTGTACTGGCAGTGGACGGAAAGGCGACGCTGGATCTCGCGGAACTCGAGTTTCTCGAGGGCGTGCTCGGGGCTGGCCGAATCTGGGTTCACGGGAACGGTCCTTGGCGGATGGGCGGCCACGGCCACGGGCGACGTCAGGGTGTCAGCCCGGCCGTACGGCGCGCACGGCAGCAACGTATTCGGGTGCGCATACGGATTGACACGAACATGTGTTCGCTCCTATACTCTCCGTGAGTACATCATACCCGGCCTTCCACCGATGGCTCATGCGTCCGCCTCCATTCCCGCCAGATGGCGGCTGGATCTCCGAGGATATCCCCATGAAAGACCTTTCCCGCCGCCAGCAGATGATCCTCGACTTCATCGGCTCCTTCCTGCGCGACAACGACTACCCGCCCACGATCCGGGACATCCAGCGCGAGCTGGACATCTCCTCCACCAGCGTCGTGGACTACAACCTCAAGGTGCTGGAGGAGCGGAACCTGATCCGGCGCAACCGCAACATCTCGCGCGGGATCGAGCTGGTCGGCCGGGTGCCGGGCCGCAGCACGCTGGTCTCCATCCCCGTCATCGGCCAGATCGCCGCCGGTCTCCCGATCCCCGCCGGGACCGACTTCCAGGACGCCGAGTCGACGGACATGATCGAGCTGTCGCCGGAGCTGGTGAAGGCCTCCGGCGGCGATCTCTTCGCCCTCCGTGTCAAGGGGCTCTCGATGATCGACGCCCTGATCAACGATGGCGATATCGTGGTCCTGAAGTCCCAGAGCACCTGCGAGAACGGCGAGACGGTCGCGGTCTGGCTCGAGGACGAGAAGGAAACGACCCTCAAGAAGTTCTATCGCGAGGGTGAGCGGGTTCGCCTCCAGCCCGCGAACATGACGATGGACCCGATCTACACCAGCGCGGACAACGTGCAGGTGCAGGGCAAACTGGTGACGGTCGTCCGCTCCGTGATGTAGGTCGCGTGCGGCAGCTGGCTTCGGCGGCCAACGCAAGGCACACCCTCGGAACCTCGTATACTCGGAGCGCAACGGAAAGGTCCGTCCGCTTCGGTATCGCTCGGTTTCGAGGGTGTCCTGTTGATCGCCTCCCTGCTCTCCGGTGTCGGCGCCGCGTCGAACGCCGGCCTCAATTCCACGCTTGCCCTCATCATCCTGGCGCTGGCCGATCGCCTGACCACCAGGATCGACCTCGCGAGCCCCTATTCCTGGATCTCGTCGACGGCCGGGATCATCGTCATCCTGCTCCTGATGCCGATCGAACTGATTGCCGACAAGCTGCCCGGCGTCGATGCCCTCAGCGATCGCATCCATACCGTGATCCGGCCGCTGGTCGGCGGATTCATCGCGATGGCGATTGCCAGCAGCTACCAACCCGATGGCGTCGACGTCTGGATCGCGGGCGTCCTCGGCGTCGCGGCCGCGGCGGGCGTCCACTGGTACAAGATGCAGTCCCGCCCGGTGGTCACCCGGGCAACCAACGGGATGGCG
>JBQCJS010000400.1:0-3599 GCA_051952485.1 Thermomicrobiales bacterium
GACCTGATCGTGACTGATGCCGGTCCCCAGACCACGATTTCACCCGGCAACCTGCTCAGGATCGACCGCAGCAACCCACTGGCCTGGACCGCCTCGTCGTTGTTGCCGTCAGTGGTGGGGCCGGGAAACCCCCTCGTGCAGCCGACCGCCATCGTCGAGGAGCGCGATGGCCTCTACGACGTGCTCGACGGTGGGCTCAAGGCCCATCTGCCCCAGCTCGATCCCGCCCTCGCACCCACCCCATTCCTTCGTCAGATGGCCCAACCCGCCGTGATCTATCGCGTGGATACGACCGCCGTCCCGCCGACCGTCACCCAGGTCAGCGCGAGTGGTGACCTCGTCTCCCCGACCGACATGGTGTTCGACGGCACATCCCTGATCGTGACCGACCGGGGTGAGTATTCCGATCCCGGCCTGGCGGGTCCCGTGTTGCGCGTCTGGCGGGCCACCGAACACGAATTCGGCGTCGTCGTCCACTTCCCGGCCACACTCGCGCCCACCACCCAGGAACGCGCCCAGATCATTCGCAGCATTCAGGAGATCATCGCGAACGAAACACCAACCGAGAGTATCTGCACCATGGTCTATGGGGTCTGATCGTCACTGCCATCCCGATGAGGAGCTGCCATGACTGCCCTGAAGCTGACCCGACCGACCTATCGCCAACCCAACGGATCGATTCGTACCGACGCCTACCGCCACGGTGACAGCGCGCTGGAAATGGACGAATTCAATCGCCCACTGGGCCAGATTCACGGCGCAGGTCTCCATGACTACGGCATCGGCGAAGGGCTGCTGGTCACGGCGGTGCTCAACACACCCGGCGTCAAGATCCAGCCCGGGATCGCGATCGACCGCGAGGGCCGACACATCTCCCTGGCTGCCACGGCGACCGCCGAGATCGGGCCGAATGCCAACAACCCCGGCACCTCCCCGGTCCTCACCGCGGTCAACGCCGACGGCGCGCTGCTCCCGACCACTGGCCTCTCCGGCGATCGCGTGGTCACCATCGAGTTCTGGGAGACCTTCGACGCCACGGCATACGTCAACGACGGCCTCTATCGCTACCAGCACACCCCGTGGTTGCGCCTGATTCCACCAGCAGACTTCAACGACGACGGTGCCCGGGTGGTGCTGGCGCAGATCACGCTCGATGGCAATGGCAACGTGATCGGGTTTGCCAACGGTCTTCGCCGGCAAGCCACACTCCCCGCCGGCGGACTCGAAATCCGGCGAGGCGACATCACGTCGCCGTCGCCCAACTACACGGCGGACAACGTCACCGCCGGTCGCGTGCTGCCCCGGACCGGCGGGGGGCTCGCGGTGACCGTCCCCAACGTGGGCGACCAGATCGATTTCAGGGCCGACCAGGGATCGTTCACGAAACTCGGCATCCAGGCCGGGCAGATCGTGGCCCGCCGCCCGGACGGTATCGAAAGCGTCGCCATCGATTCCTGGTACGGCAACATCACCGCGGGCGCTCCCGGCGTCGATGGCGACATCCTCGTCAAGGACTCCGCCAACCGCCTCGTCATCACGCTCGACAGTCACGATGCCGCCCTCGTGGTGGGCGCACCGCAGAAGGAAGGCGACATCCTCGTCAAGAACAATGCCGGGCAGGACTCCTTCCGCGTCGATGGCAACACCGGCACCGCCTTCATGCAACGCCAGGCGCCATCGCTCGGCAGCGTCATCGATGTCGATGCGACCTATTTCCGCATCCATGGCTGGGACCTCGTGCTGGATGGTCGCTCCGGCGGCAACAAGCGCGCGCTCGTCGACCTCACCAACACGCTGGTCGTGAACTTCGCCGATGACTACGCCAACGGCACGGTCGTCAACGGGTTGCATCTCGATGCCCATGTCAAGCTCGGGTTCTGGCAGGAAGTGTTCGAATGGAATCCCGGCAAGGTCGACTGGCATCGCATGGTCGACCTCCCGACCGGACTTCCCGCGTCCCGATGGTCGATCACGTCCATGTGCGAGATCGGCATGTTCGATCACGGCACCGTCAATCACTTCTGGTGGGGGACCCAGAACGTGACCTGGGTCGATGGCAACGGCAACTGGGTGGTTGCCTGGGACCTTTCCTACGAAGACGGCGGCAATGACTGGAATTCCTGGACGCGATCGGTTTCCTGGATCGCTGTCCGCAGGTGATGCCAAATCGGGAGATGGGCGATGTACCACTTTGCACGCTACGACATCGAATCTGGCGAAGTACTCGCCGAATTCACGACCAGCTCCAAGGACCTGCTGCCACTGGCCCGGCCCGGTGAGGCATTCATCGAAGTGCCGGAGGAGCACGCCCGGCGCTCCTCCGCCGAGAGCAGCGATCCAACCCGGACCCGCTTGCGCGGCACGGTCGTCGACGGCAGGTTTCGGCAGATCGGCCGCGTCGCCATCCACGAAGCGACGCTCGAACTGAGCGCTGACCTGCGCGATCTCGACGGCGATGGCGTCCTTGATGCCCCGGCCGATGGCACCACCGAGATCCCCTTGCGCATCGCCGTGAGCGGAACGCACAAGGGAGCTGGTTCCCAGGAGCGGCGCATCCGGCTGCAGACCACCGCCGGGTCCCTCTCCTCGCGCTTCGCGACCGTGGCAGGAGATACCGCCACCGTCACCTTGCGGACCTCGACGGAGACCGTGGTCGCGAACGTGACTGCGACGGCCGACGGATGCAAGGGCGCGGCCCTCCTGATCGAGTTCGTTCCTCCTGACGAGTTCGGGGACGGAAAGCAATCCGCCGCGGCCCCGCGCAAGCGGGCATCGAAATCCAGCACGGCCTGATCCGGAGACCGGCATGGGCGGCCAGGCGACCAGACTCCAATCATCACAACGGCAGCGCGATCCCGCGACGGTCGAGCGCGCCCCGGATGAGCGAGACGCACCGACGCCTGACCTGCAACGCGTCATTGGCAACCGAGCCGTGGCCCAGATGGCCGCCTCCCCGCCACCCGATGCTGGCGGGCAACGGGTGGTGCTTTCTCCTTTGATGAAAGCCTATCTGCTTGGCAGACACATCCAGGCCGCCGCGCTCGCGCGACAGGGACTCGGTGATGGGCAGCCATTGCCCGATGCCGCCCGTGCCGACGCGCACCAACGCCTGGGCATCGACGCCGACGCGGTGCGGGTCCATACCGATCGCGCCGCGCATGAGCGGGCAGCCGAGCTTGGCGCGAATGCCTTCGCCGTGGGCAACGACATCGTGATGGGAGCCGGCCAATACCAGCCGGAGGGTGTCGGCGGCCGTCACCTGCTCCAGCACGAACTGACGCATGTCGCCCAATTCCAGTCCGGCGCCCTGCCCGGTCGCGAAGCGACCATGGAGGCCCAGGCCCGCGGCACCCAGCCCGTGGCCGCCAGCGGGGCCACGCCAACCATGGCAGCTCCCACCCAGGTCTTGCGGGATGGTCCGACGGTGAGAGGGGTGGTCGTGACATTGCCTGACCACATCACCTTCTTCGGCTCCTGGGGGCCGATCTCGGCCACGATCCGGACCATGCAGGATCTCGATCCCAACGAGGCCTACTCCATTCGCTATCTTCCCGACCAGGACCAGTTCCTGATCAAACCCGGGCCGGATGCCGTCTTTG
>JBQCJS010000401.1:0-3863 GCA_051952485.1 Thermomicrobiales bacterium
CTCCAACCTCAAGACGCTGCTGGAGACGGGTATTCCCTTCCCCGCCTGATCACCCTCCCGGATGGAGACCGAACGGCCCGCGCCTCGAGCGCGGGCCGTTCGGCGTGGCGGCCGGCCCGCTCGCCACGATACGACCATCGGTGCAGGCAACCGTCTCGCTACGATGTCCTCCCGGCCTGCAGCGGTCGCGGCACGTCCCGGCGCATCCGGGCGTCCCGGAAATGGGCAATTCTCCCCATAGGTTTTGCGGACCCTCCGCCCGATAGTGGTCTCAACCCGCTTGGGGAACGTTGGCCAACTCGACGCTCCATCCGACCGCATTCGCAGGCATCGTCCCTCGCATTCGCAATGGGACCTGGGAGGAATGACCGTGAAACGGACCACCATCGCCACCGTGTTCGTCGTCCTGACGCTCGCCCTGTTGCCCCTCATGCGGCTGGGCTTCTCCGCGCCCAGCGCCGTCGCCGCCGAGGTGTATTGCCTCGATCCGAATGCCTCCGCCTTCCTGCAGTTGATCAACACCTATCGCCAGCAGAACAACCTGCAGCCCCTCACGGCCTCGCCCACCCTCGGCGCCGCCGCGCTCGCCCACAGCCAGGACATGGCGACCCAGGACTATTCCAGCCATACCGGCAAGGATGGCTCGACTCCGGAGAGCCGGATGCAGGCCGCCGGGTATGACACCAACCAGGCCAACTTCACGGGCGAGAACATCTACTGGGGCGGTGGCGCCGACCTCGGCACGCCGCAGGCCGCGTTCGACTGGTGGCGGAACAGCCCCGGGCACAACGCGAACATGCTGAGCCCGAACTTCACGGCCATCGGCATCGGGGTCGCCACCAATCCCGCGACCGGCAAGACGCACTGGACCACCACGTTCGGCGGATTCGTCGATGCCACCGCCACGCCGTGCGCCGATGCGAACGGGAACGGCGGCGGAAATGGCAATGGCAATGGCGGTGGGAACGGCAATGGCAACGGCGGCGGGAACGGCAACGGCAACGGCATGCCCGCGACCGAGACCGGCGGCCTCACCGTCACCATCCACCAGTGCCCGCCGGAAGCGAACCCGGAGACCGGCGATTTCACCCACTGCCTCGACATCGAGGACCAGGATGGGCTCCTGATCGACACGGCGACCAATACCTCGGTCCCGCTCTCGTCCGCGCCGATCCGGCCGGAACTGACGCACAACTACCAGTGGGACAAGCTGGCCGTCGGCACCTACAAGCTCGACCCGAAGATGCCCGGCAAGCAGTGGGTGCTGGTGAATATCGGCATCGCCAGCCCGCAGGTGCACCAGGACACCTTCGAGGTGAAGAAGGGCGAGCAGACCTTCGTCGAACTCTTCCTCTACGGCAGCGCCCCGACACCCACCCCGGCGACCGGCTGCCAGCCCGGACCGGATACGGACAACGACGGCGTGTCGGATTCCAACGAGACCCTGACCGGCACCGATCCGAACAACCCCGACACCGACGGGGACGGTGTCTCCGACGGGCAGGAATGGCGCACGGGCACCAACCCGCTCGATCCGGACAACGGCCCGATCACCATTGCCACCGTGCCGGTCTACGTGCCATGCACCACGCCGACCCCGACTCCGGCGCCCGCCACGGACATGACGACGCCGACGCCGACCCCGGCGCCCGCCACGGACACGACCGACAGCGACGGTGACGGGCTCTACGACGCCGACGAGACGGATGTCTATCACACCGACCCGCACAACGCCGATACCGACGGGGACGGGGTGGACGATGGGCAGGAGGTCTACGACGGCACCGATCCGAACAACCCGTCCAGCTACTCCGGTGGGACGAATCGCACGGACAGCGATGGCGATGGTCTCTACGACGATGACGAGACCAACGTCTACCACACCGATCCGAACAATGCGGACACCGACGGCGACGGCTACGACGACGGGCAGGAGGTCTACGACGGGACCGATCCGCTCGACCCGAACAGCCACGCCAGCAGCTAGCGCCACAGGATGGTCCGCAGGAAATGCGGGGCTGCATGAATGCGACGCCGGCCTGGGATACTCCCGGGCCGGCGTCGCGTGGTTTGATCCTGGGCGGTCGCTCCCTCGCTCTCGGTGTCGCCACTGTGGCCATGTCCATATTGCCGTGGCCGGGCCGATATGCGGTGCTTCGACTGTGCCTCCCTCTACCCGGGATGGACATTCCACAGTGGCATGGACGACGCGCCGCTGAGGTCGCCGGGCCACCAACGGGACAGGTACTCCCTGAATCGAACCGAGAGTGCGGAGAATCGGGAGACGAATAGGTGGATTCCCCCATGCGCGGGATGGTGCGCCCCAGACACACTTGGGGCAGGAGATCCGCTCATGTCATTGGCATCGAGTATCGCCCTGCGTCACGTCTCGGAGGTGAACCATGCCCGTTCGTGCGATCAACGGAACTTATCTCAACTACGAGGTCGCAGGAGAATCTGGCCCACCCCTGGTGCTCATCCATGGAGGCTGGGGCGATAGTTCCACTTGGGAGAGTGTTGTCAGCGATGGCTTTGCCCGTCATTTTCAGACTGTGTTCTACGACCGTCGCGGGCACGGTCGGGGCCAGCCTCAGAAGGACCTTGATGCTGACGGAATCCTCGTGGATGCGGAAGGCCTCGCAGCGCTGATCACGGCGTTGGACCTGGCACCGGCTCACGTTGTCGGGATCTCTGCTGGCGGCTGTGTCGCCCTGCAGCTGGCCATTCGCCACCCCGCACTCATCCGGAGGCTTGCGGTCCACGAGCCTCCGATGTTCACCTTGCTCGAAGAAGATCCCGATCTGGGATCGACAGCGCAAAGCATCCTCGAGCGCATGCGGACGGTTCACGACCTCCTCGTGGCTGGCGACTTCGAGCGTGCAAACCGTGAATTCTTCGCGGCGGTCGCGGGTGACCCCGATGTGTGGGATTCGATCTCACCATCCATTCAGGAGCTTCACCGCACGAATGCCAGCACCTTTATCGCCGAATCGATCGATCCCGACTTGTTCGGAATCGATCTGGCGGCGTTGGGCAACGCCACGGCGCCGACCCTCCTGACCTTTGGCGTTCAGAGTCCGCCCTGGTTCACAGCTGTTATTCCGATACTTGCGGAGGCCATGCCAAACGCTATCGTTCATCCGCTCGACGAGACAGGACACGTTCCGATGGCAACGCGTCCCGACTTGTACATGGACACGCTGATCGCGTTCTTGCAAGCTCACAAGGCCTGAGGCACCATTATTCCCCGTCATCCTCTTCGAGGATCGCCAGTTCCGCGTCGACGTACGGGTCTGGCGGCCCGTCTGCCTTCAGCCGTCGCTGGATGGCGAGGGCTTCGTCCATTCGTCCAAGCGAGCGCAGGCCGCGGGCGATGGTCCACTCCGCGATGCGCACGGATTCCGCATCACCGGTCGTTCGGTAGGCATCGAATGCGGCGTGGAATGAGACAAGGGCTTCGTCGTATCGCCCCATATCGTGCAACGCCCAGCCGTGATTGTTGTGCAACGGTCCCAGCCAGCGCCGCGCCGATGGATCGGATGACACCTCCGCCAGCTGGACCCCCTGGGCGTACCACTGCGATTCCTGCCCCGGGTCGGCTATGGCCAGCATGTGCAATGCATCGGCGGCCAGGTCGTCCCGGGAGGCCGCTTCCGCTGCCAGCAGGGCAGCCAGGAACGACGGGGCCGCGGTTGCCGGACTGCCCGCGGAGTTCAGCAGCCGGCCGCGTTCCAGCGCGATGCGCGCCCGCACGACCGGATGGGCATCGGCGCCGGCCCGCTGGAGGTCGTCGAGCAGCGCATGGCCCTCGGCGAAGCGGCCCGCGAGGCCAAGCGCCCGGGCCTGCTGGGTGGCCAGTTCCC
>JBQCJS010000402.1:0-2012 GCA_051952485.1 Thermomicrobiales bacterium
CCCGATATCCTCGTCGACCTCTTCGGCTGGTACAGCTCATCCGACCTGATCGTGGCGGGTGCTGCCCCCGACGCCGTCGAACGCCTGCTGGATCGCCACGACGGGGATCTCGAAGGGCGCTTCGCCGGGGTGGCCGCCGCCTGGGAGGCCGCCCGGTTCACCGGGTATGGCGAGGCCGTCCGCATCGCCGCCCGCGGCCTCTTCGGCATCGAGGACCTGCGCGCGGATACCATTCGCGCCGGGCAGGAGCGGCTGGAGGCGTTGCAACGTCCGGGCGGCGCCATCGCGCTGCTGCGTGACCGGGCCGGGCTGGATCACGTCCAGACGGACCTGGGCATGGACGACATCGAACTCTCCCGGGCGTCCGCGACCTTCTTCCTGCGTGACCTCTCGGTGCGTCGGTATGCGGTCGGTGCGGTGGATGATCCGGTCCTGGACACGGCGACTGGCGTGCCGGTCCGGAATCTCGCCACCCTGGAGGAGGCGATGGCCGGATTGTTCGCACGCTGCGCCCCGCTCTCCATCGCGGTGAAGTCCCAACACGCCTACGTGCGCACCCTGGCCTGGCGGAAACGGTCGGATGCCGAGGCGGAACGGGCACTGCAGGCGGTGCTGCGGGGCGATCCCGGCACCGACGATCCGCAGTCGGCGGAACGGCTCTGCCTCGGGGACTGGTGCCTGGCACGGTGCGTCGAACTGGCCACCGCGTACCGGCTACCGGTCAAGCTCCACACCGGCTACCTCGCCGGGACGGGGCGCCTTGGCACCGCCATGCCGATCGATCGGCTCCGGGCGGGTCACCTTGCGCCGCTGCTGATGGAGTACCCGGATGCCCGGTTCGTCCTCATGCACATCGCCTACCCGTACAGCGACGAACTGATCGCGCTCGCCAAGCACTTCGGGAATGTGACGGTCGATCTGTGCTGGGCGTGGGCGCTCAATCCCCATGCGACCAGCGATCTCGTGCGACGGTTCCTGCACGCGGTTCCGGTGAACCGGCTCTTCGCGTTTGGCGACGACACGAACACGCCGTCGATGGCCTATGCCTACACCGTGCAGATGCGTCGCTGGCTCACCCGGACCCTCGAAGAGGAGGTCGCTGACGGGCTGATGACGCCGTCGCAGGCGATGGACGTGGCGACCCGGCTGCTGCGCGGCAACCAGCTCGCCTGCTTCGATATCGCGGGCCGGCAGCAGGCGATCCGGGATGCAGTGGTCACGCATGGGAGCATTCCCTGGCCCTACCGCTACACCGAGGTTGGCGCGGGCCGGTAGCGAGCATATGGAATCTGGTGCCGTTTCGGCGCCGCGATAAGCACCTTGCGGAATTGGTCAGTGTGACCAACGGGGATGGTCGATCCGCCCGTATCCTGTCTGGAACCGATCCCCGATACTGGATGGATTGTGCAGGATGCCGCATGCCGGCTGAGGGGGAGCGTGTCGGATGGAGTGGGTGCCCGCGGCGATGACCGGACTGGCGATCGGGTTCGCGTTCACGGCGGTGCCGGGTCCGGTGACGACCGAGGCGGCGCGCCGGTCGGTGCAGGGCGGTTTCTGGCCCGGATTTCTCGTGAACGCGGGGTCGCTGGTGGGCGATGTGGTCTGGGCGGTGCTCGGGCTCTCGGGGGCGGCGGTGCTGCTCCAGCACGATGCCTTCGCCGTCACGCTGGGGCTGATCGGTGTCGGTTTCCTCTTCGCGCTGGCCCGCGATGCCGTCCGCGCCTTCTGCGCTCCCGGGCAGGGGGAGGACGAGGGCGCCGTCTCGCAGGGGAGCGCCCTGAAGGTCGGCGCGGTCTTCTCGCTGGCGAACCCCTCCGGCATCGCGTTCTGGTCCGGTGTCGGCACCGGGATGCTGGCCGGCCTGGGCGATGCCTCGTTCGGGACCATCGTGGTGCTGATCGCCGCCTATCTCGTCGCGGGCATGCTGCTCGGAAGCCTGTTCGTGGCGATCGCGGTGCTCGGTGGCCGGCTGATGGGCGAGCGGATCATGCGCTGGGTCGATCTCGTCTCCG
>JBQCJS010000403.1:0-2852 GCA_051952485.1 Thermomicrobiales bacterium
GGCGGGGGTTTATCCCTACCGCGGGGCGATTCGGGGCGAAGCCTTATTCCATTTTTGGGTGTTCCACCCACCCTTTGGGATGGTATGGGGGTGGGCGGGGCGCCGCCACCGCCCCGTACCGATTCCGTAGGTGCTGGAAGCAACTCCGCCGATGGCAGTCAGGCTGCGCCCGGAAGCACCCGGCGGTCGGCAGACACCGCGTCCGGGACGACCATCGCTACCGCCACGGCGCCGCCACCCAGCCGCATCACCGAAGCCGGGACGATGTACCAGGTGCAGGAGACGGTGACGTCGGCGGGGATGGCGATGTCGGCCTCGCCGCTTGCAGAGACGGTGAGCGGAATGGCGGGCTGCACCGAGCCGTCCTCCGCCCCGTTCACGTCGCAGGGCGCCGCAGAGGCCGTCTGGCCAGCCAGCGTGGCGGCGAGGTGGTAGGTGCCGGCGGCGAGTCCGCTCACCATCGCACCGCCAGAGAACGCCTCGCCGGTCGTGACCTGCCCGGGAGCGCCGCCCGCCCCGCCGCCGACCGTCACCGGAACGCCATCGAGCGGCGTGGTGCAATCGCCACCCGGGTTTGCCCCGGTCGCCGCCGGGTCGTATCCCGCCGGGCACTGGTACAGGAAGAGATAGAGGGTCGACGGCGCGCTCCCATCCGCCTCCCCGCCCTGGGCAGCGGCGCTGGCATCCGTTTCTCCCCCTTGTGCGGCAGCATTCCCGTCCGTCTCACCGCCCTGCGCAGGTCGATCGCCGGTCGCCCCAGCCGCTCCCCCGTCGTTGGGTGGAATGACGTACCAGAGACAGGTGAGCGATTCGTTGTCGTTGAACTGGTACTGCATGGAACCGTCCGAGACGGTCGGGTAGATCGGCACGTCGGCATCCTGGGTCGTGGCGAGCGAGCACGACGAGACGAAGGCGCTGGCCGGGCCATCCGCATTGCCCTGGGTCAGGGTGTAGGTATCCGCCACGAGCCCGCTGAACGTCACCGTGCCGGCACGACTGGCGCCATCGAGCGGATTCGCCGGATCGGCGCCGGTGGTGAGCTGGGCCGAGGCGCCGGTCCCTTGGGCCGCCGCCGTGAAGAGGACGCCCTTCGCCGGCAGCGGGCAATCGAGCGCCGGATTGGCATCCGCGCCGGAAGCGTCGTACCCCGCCGGGCAGGTGAAGGCATGGACCGTCAGCGAGACGCCCTGCGGCGGGGCCGGGTTCGGCACGCCGCCGAATGTGGCGTCCGGAATGCTGAACCAGTGACAGGTGAAGGTGCGGGCGGCGGCATCGAAGGCATGTTGCAATGTGCCTCCGGAGACGGGCGGCGTGACCGGACCCCCCTGCGCATCGCCACCCACCAGCGAGCAATAGCCGAAGCTCGTCACGATGCCGGGCGTGGCCTGCTGGGTGATGAGGTACTCGTCGGGCGGAAGTTCGGTGAAGTAGGCGGCATCCGGCAGGATATCGCCCGCCTTCGCCTGGAGGGAAATGCCGGACTTCAGCCCCTTGAGGAGGTAGATCGCGCCGGGATAGGCATCGACGCAGCCCTCCGGGGCCAGGCCCGCGGGAGGTTCCTGGAAGCCTGCGGGACAGAGGAAGGAATCGATCACGATCGAGAGCTTGCCGGCCGGCGGGGTCGGCGTGCCGGCGGCGGTTCCGCTTCCGGATGCGGAACCGGATTCGCTGTCCGGCCCTCCCTGCTGGGCGGAGGAGGTGGTGGATGAGGACTGGGATTGCGCTGTGGTGCCGGACCCGGAACTCGCCGGGCCACCCTGCTGGCCGCCCCCCGATCCGGACGATGATGGCTGCGAGGTCGTTCCGGACGAGGTCTGGCCCTGGCCGGTGCGGGCGACGGTCATCGTCGGCGTCGGCGTGATCGTCGGGGTGAGGGTCGGGCTGGGTGTGGGAGTGGGACTGGGTCCGGTCGGGACGACGAAGAACGTGCAATTGAAGAAGAAGGCGCCGGGGACATCGACATCGATCGCGACATCGGTGCCGGAGACGGTCGCGGTCATCACCCGGTCGTCGATGTAGTGCTGCTCCTGCACGTCGTAGCCGCCGCAGGTGACCCCGGCCAGCGAGGCGATGTTCGCCGGCAGCGAGAAGCTCACATGGTAGACGCCGGGTTTCGCGCTGACGCTCAGGGTGTCCGTTCCTCCGGCACTGACCGGATTCGCGGAACCGGCGGGACCGCTGACGTTGAGGCGGATGCCTGCCCCCGTCCCGGTGCAGGCGCGCGTGGGATCGACGGCGGTCGTGCCGGGCACGAACCCGGCCGGGCAGAGCGCCGAGGCGACGGAGAAGCTGGAATCATTGGTATTCGGCGCGCGCGTGGGCGTCGGCAGGTTCGGGTCCATGACCGCGTCGAGGTAGCACGTCACGTTCGCCCCGGCCGTCACGGTGGCATTGAGGGAGAGCTGGCCATTCGCGGCCGTCGCCCCGTCGCCGCAGTTCTCGAAGATGAACGTGGAGATCCCGGTGGGAAGCGCTGCCTGGATGCGATACGGGCCCGGCTCCAGGTCGTCGAAGGTCACCCACCCGAGGAACGTGTCGTTCACGCCGGTGGTGGACGCGTCGGAATCAGTGTTGATGGCCGTGAAGGTAATCGGATAGGCGGTGAACAGGTATCCCTTCTGGCAGACATTGGAGGAATCGATGCCGGAGGCCGGATCGAAGCCGGGCGGACAGCGGTCGAGCACGAGCATGATGGAGCCCTTGCCCGGGCCATTCAGGGTCGGGCCAGCGAGCGACGGCGCGGGTGACCCGATTGGCGCAGCGAGTCCCGGCGCGACCGTGGGCGTCGTTGTCGTCGTGGTCGTCGTGGTCGTCACCGTGGCCGTGAGCGATTCGGTCGTGGAAGGGACGAC
>JBQCJS010000404.1:0-3131 GCA_051952485.1 Thermomicrobiales bacterium
ATGTCGGCCCGCCAAGCTGGCATAGGAAACCCTGGGCGAGACAGTCCACTCAGGATCACAGGCGGCGCGGTCGAATCGTGTCCGGATTGGACCGGGGCATCAGTCGGCAGCGACGGATGGGGGTTCCGGGATGACCAGCGCGTGCAACTCCTCTCCTTCGGCCAGCACGATTGGTGTCCCCGCTCCGTCACTGACGACGAGTGCGGCAGATCTCCGCCATCTCCTGCTGCCGTTACTCCGGCACGAGTCCATCCAGTACATCCAGCAAGGTGTCGGCGGTGGCGAAGGTCGCGTGGGGCGCAACACTCGCCGCGCGGGTGCGGGCGGCGGGGTCGCCGTCGATGAAGACGAGGCGGGGACCGAGCTTGCCGGCCAGGGGGCGGGCCGTCTGCCAGGAATGGGAGGGCCGCGTCGTCAGGGCGAGGATCACGGCGTCAGGGCAGACCTGGCGAACCGTGGCCGCGGCCTGGGCGCCATCGTGGCATTCGGTGCTGACGACATGCCCGGCCTCACGCAGTTCGTCCGCGCGGACGGCGGCGGATTCGGCATCCCATTCGACCAGCAGGACCTTCATGCGGGCGACCCTCCCGATGCGGGCAGCGAGACCGGCAGCGACCGCCGATCTCGCACGACATATCCCCTGAGTGCGGCATCAGGGGCCGGGCACGAACGTCTTGAACTGCGCGGCCAGGTCGCGGTCCTGCGCCGAATTGGTCCCGAACCGGAGGCGGTCGCTCCCCGGTCCATCGACGCGGATGCGGCCGTAGAGGAAGAGCATGATCGCGGAGTCGTCTCCGTGGAGGCGGATCTCGTGAACCCCGGCGGGCGGTTCGCTGTCCTGCGTCCATTCGGTGCCGGTCCAGGTCAGCCGGCGGTCGAACGACGAACCCGGGAAGACGAAGCTGACGGGTTCCTCCGGGTGCTGGCCGGCATTCGTGGCAAACGTCGTCATGTGCGCGGGGAGGACGGCATCGCAGGCCAGGATCGTCTGCTCGTCCAGCCCGGCGTCGGGGGCGCCCATCGCGCTGTCGAGGTCGAAGCGGTGAATGCCCGCCTCGATCACGGAGAGGGCCAGATAGAGCGACCCGCTGCGCTCGAGACCCATGCCACCGCCGGCCACGACGGTGTCCATGTCCTCGTCCTCCATCGCCGCGATGGTATGGAAGAAGGCATTGCGATCCTGCGTGAAGGCCGCGGCGATGGCGTCCGTCGAGGAATCGAGGGTGACGAGGTCTCCGGCCTCCTCGGTCGGTCGCTGGCCCAGCCGCACGGCGATGATGTCGCCCAACACGCCGGTGAGGAACGGGATGGTCTCCGTCAGGTGGACGGCGAGATGGCGGACCGTCCAGCCCGCATCGGGCGTCGGACGCTCCCAGTCGGAGGGGGAGAGGCCGCGCAGGCGGGCGATGATGGCGTCGAGGTCGCGGATGGCGGCTTCGCGTCCACGGTCGAGGTTCAGCACAGGATGGTCCTTTCCGGGGCATCGGCCCCGACAGCGATCCGGTGAGGCGTGGCATCCGGGCGATCGTAGCACGCCCGTTCTGCCGTCATGCAGCCCCATCCGGGGGATGGCCCGCAGTGGACGCGGGCGCGGTTGGGGGCCATTTCGCAAGAAGCGCGCCGGTATCGATCCGCCCCGCCTTCGTGGTGGGCATGGCCCGATGGCGGATACACCCCACGACCACGACCACGACCACTCGCCAAGACGGCGCTGGTTGCGGAGAATGGCGGCATTGATCCGACGCCCGACGCCCGGAGGCCGCCATGATCCCGCCCGCTTCACCCCGTCCCGCCGACCCGGTTCTCCCCACCAGCGAGACCGACCTCTGCTATCTCCCGGCAGTGGAGCAATGGCGGCTGCTCGCCGCTCGACGCCTCTCCGCGCGGGAACTGCTGGAGGCCTATCTCGGGCGGATCGCGCGCGTCAATCCCCACATCAATGCGATCGTGACGATGCACGAGGAGGAGGCCCGCGACCAGGCCCAGGCCGCCGATGACGCCCTGGCGCGGGGGGAGGAACCCGGGCCGTTGCACGGCCTCGTCATCGCGCACAAGGACCTGATGGCGACCAAGGGAATGCGCACGACGTGGGGCAGCAAGCTATTCGAGCATTTCGTGCCGAGTGAGGACGCGGAACCGGCGGTGAAGATGCGGCAGGCCGGGGCAATCCGGCTGGGGAAGACGAACGTGCCGGAGATGGGCGCCGGGTCGCACACCTTCAACCCGATCTTCGGGGCGACGCGGAACCCCTACGACCGCACGAAGACGGCGGGCGGTTCCTCCGGCGGGGCGGGGGCGGCGCTCGCCAGCGGCCTGCTCAGCCTCGCGGATGGCAGCGACATGGGAGGATCGCTGCGGAATCCTGGCTCCTTCAACAATGTCGTCGGGTTGCGACCGGCTCCGGGTCGGGTCTCCCGCGTGCCGGTGCTGAACGGCTGGTCGAACCTCTCGATGGTCGGCGGCATGGGGCGGACCGTGGCCGATTGCGCGTTGCTCACCGGCGTGCTGGCCGGGTTCGACCCGCGCGATCCCGTCTCCCTGCCCGGCGATGGCAGCGAATTGATCGCCATCGCCCACGAGCGCCCGGCGGAGAGCCTGAAGGGACTGCGCGTGGGATGGTCGCGCGATCTCGGCGGCCTGCCGGTCGATCCCGCCGTCACAGCCGTGCTGGAGGCGCAGGGCCGCCCGGCGCTGGCGGCGCTCGGGGCGGACGTGCGCGACCTGGAACCGGACCTCGATGGCGCGGAGGAATCGTTCCGGGTCCTGCGGGCGTGGGAGATGGCGCAGTCCTACGGCGACCAGTATCGGAAGGACCCGTCGCAGTTGAGCGAGAACGTGCGGAACAACACCGAATGGGGACTCGACCTCACGGCGACGGACATCCACCGCGCCCTTCTGGCCCGGACCCGGCTGCACACGCGGGTGGCGGCGCTGTTCGAGGAGATCGACATCCTGGCCACCCCAGCGGTGCAGCTGAAGCCCTTCCCGGTCGACTGGACCTGGCCGCGCGAGGTGGCGGGCGTCCCGCAGCCGGATTACCTCGGCTGGATGCGGGCGAGCTGGTATATCTCCGCGACGGTCTTGCCGGCGATCTCGGTGCCATGCGGCTTCACGCCCGATGGCCTGCCGGT
>JBQCJS010000405.1:0-10614 GCA_051952485.1 Thermomicrobiales bacterium
TCAGGCGGAGGCGCCGGTGTAGTGCTTCAGGCCGTAGCGCCAGAACCAGCGCGCGCCCAGCAGGAAGGCCAGCGCCAGCACGCACGCCCCCGCCACGGTGAGCCCGTTCACCCGCCCGCTGAGGGCCTGCGCGGGCACCGTCACCACGAAGGCGATCGGGATCACGAAGGTGAGCGTGCCCTTCAGCCAGCCCGGGTAGATGCCGATCGGCCAGCGCCCCGCCTGGTCGAACGTCGTCCCGAAGATCACCAGCACGTTGTCCAGCTTCACGAACCAGAAGGCCAGCGTCGAGAGGATCAGCAGGAAGCTGTACATGATGACGATGCCCAGCACCAGCATCGCCGCGAAGAGCAACGCCTGCCCCAGGCCGATCCGCTCGCCATGCCGTGCGATGCCGATCCCCAGGATCGTCGCCCCGGCGATCGTCCCCGCGATCGCGCCGCCCTCGACCCGCTGGAAGCTCACCATCACCTGCGAATCGGCGGGCTTGGTCAGCATGAAATCGAGCGTCCCGAGGCGGACGTTCTCCATGAAGGTCTGGAAGCTCGGCTCGATCACGATCCCCAGCAGCGATCCCAGGATGGTCTGGATGCCGACCAGCATCACCAGCTCGGACGAGGTCCAGCCGTTGAGCGAGCTCGTCTGGTTGAAGATCACGGCCAACCCGAGCAGCGCCGTCGCCAGGTGGATGGAGACGCCGATCAGCTCGAAGAGGAAGTTCGTGCGGTACTGGACCATCGTCAGCAGGCCGAGCCGCAGGTAGGTGCGGATCACCGTGAGCGCGTGCGTTGCCGAGGAGCGAGCGGTTCCCCCCGCGACGTTCCCGGCCGGGATCACGCCCCGTTCCCCGGTGCTCGCTGCGCCATGCTCACGTCTCACGTCTCGTTCCTCACTGCGCACGTCAGCCACCCACAGCGGAATAGCGGCTCGCCGCGCGCGACCACACCGCCCGCATGATGACGATCGCGATCGCCAGCCACACCACCTGCACCCCCAGCCCGGCCAGGATCTCCCGCCCGCTCAGCCGCCCCAGCAGCACCTCCACCGGGAATGAGAGCATCCAGCGGAAGGGCAGCACCGTCGCGATCACCTGGATCGGCTTCGGGAAGAGCGACAGCGGCGCCATCTGCCCGGCCAGGAAGAACGTCACACTCGCCCAGAGCTGATGGATCGCGGCGGCGCGCGTGATCCAGAAGGCGATCAGCCCCAGCGCCCATTCGATCGTGTAGCGGATGCCCAGCGCGAGGATCACCGCTGGCACGAAGGCGACGATGTCCATCGGCCGCGTCTCGAACTGCGCGTCGAAGAGGATGCCCAGCACGACGCAGATCGGCACCAGCGGCACCATCGTGAAGGCCTTGAAGGCGAGATTCGCGACCAGGTCCTCGTGGATGGGGTGCATCGGGCGGAGCAGGATGCCGGAGTAGACACCGGTCCGCACGCGCCACTCGATCTCCCACATGTGCCACATGAAGGTCAGTTGGTTCACCACCATCACGGCGATGAAATAGGCGGCGTATTCCCCCGCCGTGTAGCCGCCCGCGCTGCCGCCCTGCGAATCGGCCACCGTCCGCCAGACGACGAGCGAGACCAGCGGCTGCACGATGAGGCTGAAGAGCCAGATGAAGGTCGCGCCGCGATAGGCGACCTGCAACGCGAGGTCGACCTTGAAGCGCTGGCGGTAGAAGGCCACGAGGTTGCCTGGGGAGAAGGCGCGTTCGCCTCTCGCTGCATCCGCATCCACATCCACCATCAGCGGCCCTCCCCGTCCCGCACCGCTGCCGTCCCCGCCAGCATGGAGATCGCCTCGGCATCGGGGAGGGGGGCGTTCTCGTCGGCGAGCGGCGTGAGTGGCTCCGGCCCCGGATCGCCGGACCCGGCGGCCTCCCCGGTGCCGGAACTGGCGAAGACGTGTTCGATCACCTCCTCGATGGAGGGGTCCTCCACGGTGAGGTCGGCGATCGGCACCGCGCCGAGGATCAACCCGGTCACCTGCGGGGCGATGGCCTTGGCGGCGCGCACGGTCAGGCCGTGCTCGTTGTGCGACACGATCTCGCCGCCGGCCCGCTCCAGCTGGCCGAGCAGGTCGGCGGGGACGGCGTGCCCTTCCTCCAGCTCCACCACCACGGTCTTCAGGGGAGAAAAGCGATCGATCAGGCCCGGCAGGTCGCCATCGTAGAGCAGCGTGCCGTGATGGATGACGATCACGCGCTGGCAGAGGGCTTCCACATCCGCCATGTAGTGGCTGGTGAGCATGATGGAGGCGCCGGTGCGGGCGTTGTAATCGGCGATGAAGGCGCGGATCTTCCGCTGCATGGCGACATCGAGGCCAATGGTCGGTTCATCGAGATAGAGCACCTGGGGCTGGTGGAGCAGCGACCCGGCGATCTCGCACTTCATGCGCTCGCCGAGCGAGAGGTTGCGCACCGGCTTCTTCACCAGCTCGCCGAGCTCCAGCATCGCGACCAGCTCGTCCAGCCGGGTGCGGAAATCGTCGTCCGCGACCTGGTAGATGGCCTTGTTCAGCTGGAACGAATCGAGGACGGGGATATCCCAGGCGAGCTGGTTGCGCTGGCCCATGATCAGCGCCATCTGGCGGAGGAAGGCGCGATCGCGCTCCCACGGCGTGAACCCGAGGACGGTCGCCTCGCCGGCGGTGGGATGAAGCAACCCGGCGAGCATCTTCAGCGTGGTGGTCTTGCCCGCGCCATTCGGCCCGAGGAACCCGACGATCTCCCCCGGCGCGATCGTGAAGTCGATGGCCTTCACCGCGGTCACCTCGCGGGTGGTGCGGTGGAAGAGGCTCTTCAGCGCCGCACCGACACCGCTTTCGCGCTCGGGCACGACGTAGGTCTTGCGAAGGCCGCGCACCGTGATGGCGGATGCGGGATCGTTCGGACGCATGGAAATCCTGTTCGCCCTGGAGAAGGCCGGGTGTCCGTACAGCGGGAAGGCAATGCAGCGATCATCGTACTCGATGATTTCCAGCGGCGCAACGGAAAAAATCCCTGCAGATCCGCACCCATGTGGACAATACTCCGGTCCGATTCGTGAATATTGAAAGACCTCGTTGATTTTCCTGAGGCGTTGCCGTCAAGATCGTCACACCATGCCTCACCATCGGAGCCGTGAATCTGAGGGAGTCGCCACCGCGTTCCCACCTGGCTCCCAGCTTCGCCCCCCAGGCTGGAAGGCGACGGGTCCGCACCCCTGCGGCCCGGAGCGAAAGGAGTGGCTTCATGCTGCAGATCATGACCCGCCAGCGCACCTGGCGCCTGACAGCCCTGGCCGCGGCAACCTATGTCGCCCTTGGCATCGTCTTCGGTGAGGCGTTCTTCACCGGACCGTTCTGGGATGGCTCGGCCGTCTTCGGGTCGGCGGGGGTCCACCTGCTCGGACTGGCCGCCATCGTAGGGTGCGGCTGGATGCAGGCCCGCCGGATGCCGGATCGCGGCGTCCGCCTGCGCACCCCGGCGGATTCCGCGGTGCGCAAGGGTCCGCACGCGTTCGACGAGCCGGTGCAGTGGAAATTGCTGCTGACCAGCCCATCCTATGCGCTGCTCTGGCTGCCGCTGCGATTCTTCGTCGGGCTGGCTTGGCTGGCGTCCGGCGAATCGAAGCTGCGGGGCAGCGGCTGGATGGACGGCGGCAGCGCGTTGCAGGGATTCTGGCAGAACGCGGTGGCGATCCCGGAGAATGGACGCCCCGCCATCACCTTTGGCTGGTACCGGTCGTTCCTGCAATTCCTGCTCGATCACGAGGCCTACACCTGGTTCGCGAAACTGATCGCGATCGGCGAGTTCATGGTCGGGGCTGGGCTGGTGCTCGGCGCGTTCACGGGCCTGGCGGCGTTCTTCGGGGCGACGCTGAACTTCAACTTCCAGCTGGCAGGATCGGCCAGCACGAACCCGGTGCTCTTCACCCTGGCGGTCGCGATGGTCCTCGGCTGGAAGGTGGCCGGGTTCTGGGGCCTCGATCGGGTGCTGATGCGGCATATCGGCACCCCGTGGACGACCCCGGCTCCCACGTCCGCCCCCACGATGGCGCCGGCGGCCGCGCCCCCGTCCTCCGGGCCGGTGCCGAGGATGGCCTCCCCGGCCGCCTATGGCCGGAAGCCCGCGATCTCCCGGTCGATCTCGATGCGCGATCGCCCGTAGCGAGCCTGGCCGTCATCACGAGCATCATCCTCACGACACAGCGACCCCCATCCGACGCGTCGGATGGGGGTCGCTGTGGTAGGAGTGCCGTGGGGTCTACCCGGTCGGTCGCTTCTGCGGCGGCGTGCGGCGCTTGCCCATCTCGGCCGGCTTCGCGTCCACCGTCTCGACGATGTCCGCATCGAGGATGTCCCCGCTCAGGTCTGGGGCCGTGTCGGCTGCGGAGTGGACGTTGACGTGGACGTCGGCATCGACGGTGGCGACGGGCGCGGCCTTGCCGTTGGCCTTCGCCTTGGTCGAGACCGTGGCGGTGTCCGTCGTCACGACCGGGGACGCCGCCCCCTTGGCGCCGAACTTGGCGCCAGCCGTCCGGGAGGCATAGCTGGAATTGCGCTTCTTGGAGCGCGACTCGATCAGGTCGCGCGTCTTTTCATCGACCACCGCCTCGCCATCGTCCGCAGATCCGTCCGCGTCGGCAGAGAGCGTGGACGCTGTCGGCTTGCCGTTCTTGCCCTTCGTGGTGGCGGTGGTGGTGGCGGTCGCGGTCGTCCCTGCAGCGGCCCCGCCCTTCTTCGTCGCGGCCGTCTGGGCCTGGCGGTCCTGCGCGGTGTTCTGCGCCTCCATCATCTTCTTGTTGATCCAGCCGGAGATGCCCTTCTGCTCCACCACGCCGGCCTCGCCGCTCATGACGACGACGTTCTTGCGCTTGGCCGGGTCCTCATAGCCGAGGCGGCGATGCGCCGGAAGCTCCGGCAGCCAGGGGAACCACTCGCCGAATGCACCCCAGCCGGTGATGAGCCACTGCTGGACCACGGAGTAGATGGCCTGCGTCACCCAGTAGATGACCGGGCCGGACGCGAAGTTCCAGCCGAAGAGCACCACCATCAGCGGCATGAAGTTCATCATGGTGTTCATCATCTGCTGCTGGGGGTCGGTGACCTTCTGCCCGGCAGGGCGCATCATGCGCGCCTGGATGAACTGGAAGAGCCCGGCGAGGATCGGCAGGATCTTCCACGGGTCCGGATCGTTCAGGCTGGGCAGCCAGAGGAATCCCTCGGACCAGACGCCGGTTCCGCTGTGGGAGAGGCTGGAGATGGAGTGATAGAGCCCGAAGAAGATGGGGATCTGGAGGACCATCGGCAGGCACCCGGCCATCGGGTTGACGCCATGCTGCTGGTAGAGCGCCATCGTCTCCTGCGACAGGCGCTGGCGGTCCTTGCCGTACTTCTTCTGGAGTTCCTTGATCTTGGGGGCCAGCTCCTGCATGTTCTTGCTGGAGCGGATGGACTTGACGGTCAATGGCAGCAGGGCTGTCTTGACGATGATGGTGAAGGCGATGATCGCCAGGCCGCCGCTGCCGAAGAGCGTCCCGAGGTGATCGAGACACCAGTCGAGGAAGGCGCGGTACTGGTCCCAGACGGGGATGGCGCCGAGGGGCAGCGTCGTCACCAGGTGGGAGAGCTGATCCGTCGCCAGGGTGGAGAGCGCGACGAGCGGGCCGAGAAGGTCGAAGAGCACGAGAACGGGCCTCCCTCCGCCGGAGCGGGACTGGGGTCAGGGTGATGGCGGGGCCATTGGTCGTCGTGTCCGTGGCGGCGATCGCAATCGCGGCCGCGAACGTCACGGAGCAAGCGGGCGCCGAGGGGGATCGCGTTTCGGCCCGGTGGGGCGAACGCACTCCATGCACGGTCTGCCGAAGGATACTCGGTCCGGCATGGGCAAGGCATCCGTGCCGGCCGGGCACACTGCCGCTGTCTTCCATGATGATGCACGATTGCCGGAATCGATGTCACGCGCGGCTGCCACGACGACCGTTCGACGTGGCGGGAGCGCGATGCCCGCGAGGCCGATCCGGGCGAGCAGGTCGCGGGATCGTTCGCCGGGCGGAGGTGCCCGCTACACCCGATGCGTCCGCTCAGGGAACGGGATCGTACCCGCTGCCGCCGAAGGGATTGCATCGGAGGATGCGCCAGGTCGCGAGGCGACCGCCCCTGATGATACCGTACTTCGCGATCGCCTCGTAGGCATATTCGGAGCAGGTGGGCTGAAACCGGCAGGAGGCCGGCAGCCCGGACGAGATGGCGCGCCGATAGAAGCGGATGGCGTGGAGCGCGCCCTTCGCGATCGGATTGTTCCCGCGATCGGTAACGGGAATCGCATCGAACTCATGCTCATGGTGCGTGTGGCGGTGATGACCGCCATCCTCGGCGGGCGCCGGGACGGGGGGCGCGGGATCGGGCATGCGAATCACCCTTGCTCGGTGGCGGATGACCGGGCAGCCACGGTATCCGGCTGCGCGGGGCTCTCCTCGCCGCCAGCATCGGGACGATCGGCGGCGAGGGCGGAGGGCCGCGTCCAGCTGGTCCGCACGGGTTCGCCCGGGAGGGGCGGACCGCCCTCCGGATCGAGGCGGGCGGCGGGATCGATGAGGTCGGCCTTGGCGAAGATCCGGCGGAGGCACTCCTGCGCGGTAGGCAGGTCCGGCATCTCCTCCAGCGTGCCCCGGCAGATGAAGGCGATGTCGTACCCCTTGCGGAGGGAGGGATGGTAGCCGCGCAGCGCCTCCCGGGTGAGGCGTTTCAGGCGGTTGCGCTGGACGGCCTTCCCGCTCTTCTTGCCGGCGATCACGGTGTAGCGGTTCCGGGGGGGATCGGTGTGGTTGGGCAACACCCGGGCGACGATTGCCCCGTGCGCGCTGGCCTTCCCCCGCGAGCGAACGCGGCGGACATCGGCTTCTTCACGCAAGCGGGTATGACGGGAAATCACCGGGGCGGCCTCCGGACTGGATGAGACGAGGGAAGGAAAACGCCAAACGGCGAGGGATGCGTCACGTCCCCGCATTGGCTGGGGAGCGTGGGGCATGCCCTCGCCGTTGGGGAGCAGCAAGCAGGGGTGCCGGGCAGAATCCCGGCGACGCGCCTACTTGTTCTGCGTGAACTTCTTCTCGTCCGACACCGTCAGGGCCCATCGCCCCTTCTGGCGGCGAGCGGCGAGGACGCGGCGGCCACCCTTGGTGGACATGCGGGCGCGGAAACCCAGCGCGCGCAGGCGCGGGATGCGCTTCGGCTGATACGTGCGCTTGGTGCTCATGGAGATCTCCTCTCGACGGAATCAGGGCCGGGCGACGGGCGCGGCCAGAACGAGGCTCAACGGAACGACAGGTCGGTGGGGGTCACAGCATCGGGATCGACCCAGGAGAATCCTGCATCCCGGAACCCTGAGGGAACCTGGCGAATCGACTGCGGATGGCTGACGGCTCGTCGTCATGCAAAAACCGCTGGCTGTCGAATCCGGGTCCGGATCACCGGCCCGATCGGAGCGCAGCGGCGCACGGCCACAGCCACCACACGAGACACGGGAGTATAACGCCCGGGATGACGGGGCGTCAAACCCCGGTTCCATCGCCCCCAGGTGCGAGTGCCGGTCGCGGTCCTGGCCTCCCGGCCCGCTATCGGTCGATGAAGGCCGCGACGATGGACTGAACCCGCTGCAGGGTGGCTGCCGTCACCGTCCCCCGGCGGCCGTGGAATCGCTCGACCCTCTGCGATTTCACCTGGTCGCACATGATCTGCGATGGCTTCGTCAGCCCCCCTTCCGACGCCGCGATGGGAACATGGTGAGCCCATCCACGATCGGTGCCGGTGATCGGCACGACGATATGAAGTCCGTTCGGAAGGCGGTTGAACCGGTCGTGGGAAATGACCAGGGCGGGACGCAGGCCAGCCTGCTCTCGCCCTGCCTGCGGATCGAAATTGACGTTCCAGATTTCACCCGCTCTGGGTTCCGCCGGGATGTTGGGCAAGGATCTCCTCCACTTCCTCCGCCGTGAAGTACGGCTCCTCATCCTCGAGTCCATCCATCGAGCCGCCCTCGAGCATGCGGACTTCCTTCCGATAGTCCGCCCATGCCACCGGATCGGCCCGGAGGCGCTCGACGGACTCCTCCACCGCCCGCCAGAATTGCTCGCGCTGATACTGCGCAACCGCATCGGCGATCACCTGGCCGATGGGACGCTGCTCCGTTGCCGCGATATCCCGCAATGTGGCCGCGAGCGCATCGTCGACGCGAACTGTGGTGGCCATTGCATACATCCTCTCGCCTGGATCGACCTTCCGTTGCCATCCTGCCGTGCGTAGACAGGAATGTCAACGCAAACGCATACGGAATCATATACGACGCCATGATGACGCCTTGGAGAATCGAGCCCATCCCGGGGATGGCATCGTGCAGCGGACTAGCGGTGCGGTACCATGAGCGGTGACGCGATGTCGCCAGCCGGGCGCCCTCCCGATGGCACATCATCCCGATGCTCGCGGTCGCCGTGGGGATTCCCCACGTGCGTGGAGGTCCGAATCACCATGGCGTTCGTATTGAAGAAGACCGCCCGTCCGGGCGACCCCGTCGGCGAGAGCGCCCGCGTCCTCCCGCCCGCGCCGGGAGCCGCCGCCTCGCCCCAGATTCCCGGCCAGGTACCCGATCGTTCCGACCTCTGGGCGCGCGGCCAGCTTCCAGTGCCGCCGGTGCAGGGCGAGATCCAGCGCCCACGCTCCGAACGTCGCACCTCGCAGGGCATCCTCGGGGTCTACACGGCCCACGGCGGCAACGACGACGATCCCGCCCGCTTCGAGCAGGCGACGGTCGCCTACGAGGAGTACCGCAAGCGGTTCCCCTACCTGCGCACGCCGCTGCGCCCGACGCCGGGCTACGCCCTCGCCGATGGCACCCGCGTCGCCAGCCCGGAGATCCTGGCCCTCGCCGCCGAGGTGGTTCCGGTGCTCGATCCGGGCGAGTAACCCGCCTCACGCCAAGAGGATCGCGCCGGTGGCCGGCTCCCGCGTGGAGCCGGCCACCGTGCATTCGTCCGCCTCGTCGCGATGGTAGACTTCCCTGCGTTATGTATCCTGACGGATCGTCAGGCCCTTCCCGGCATCCTCGCCCGCATCCCACCCCGGAAAGCACCCGTGACCGCGACCAGCCCCACACCTGCCCCCATGCCCGAACCCCCGTCGCCGGACCCGGCGATCACCCCGGTGCCCGCCCGCCCCTTCTCGCGGCGCAACCGGCCGGTGAGCTTCTTCGACCTCCCGCTGGAGAAGCTGGAGGAACGGGTGATCGCGCTCGGTGGGGAGAAGTACCGCGCGAAGCAGCTCTGGGGCTGGGCATACGACCGGCTGGTTCCCGGCTACGACGCAATGGCGAACGTCCCGGCGACGCTGCGGAATGCGCTGGCGGCGGACCTCCCGTTCGGGAGCATGCACCTCGTCCGCGAGTTCATGGCGGATGACGGTGAGACGGTGAAGCTCCTCTACCAGACGTTCGACGGCCAGTTCGTCGAGACGGTGCTGATGCTCTACCCGGACCGGGCGACGGTCTGCGTCTCGTGCCAGGTGGGATGCGCGGTCGGGTGCGCCTTCTGCGCGACCGGGCTGGGCGGCCTGACGCGGAATCTCACCGCCGGCGAGATCGTCCAGCAGACGGTCGACGCCGCCCGGCGGGCGCGGGAGATGGGCCGCGCGCTCACCAATCTCGTGATGATGGGCATGGGCGAGCCGATGCAGAACTACGCCGAGACGATGACCTTCATCGGCATCATCAACGACCATCGGGGCCTGAACTTCGGCGCCCGCCGCATCACGATCTCCACCTCCGGCATCGTGCCCCGCATCGACGCGCTGGCGAAGGAACCGTACCAGGTGAACCTCGCCGTCTCGCTGCACGCCCCGAACGACGAGTTGCGGTCCCGGCTGGTGCCGATCAACGCGCGCTACCCGATTTCGGAGTTGCTGGCGGCCTGCGACCGCTACATCGCGGAGACGGGGCGGCGCATCTCGTTCGAGTACGCGCTGATGTCCGGCATCAACGACAGCGACGAGATCGCGCACGAGCTGGGGCGCCTGTTGCGCGGGCGGCTCTGCCATGTGAACGTGATCCCGTTCAATCCGGTGGAAGTCCTGCAGTTCGAGCGGCCGACCGTTGCCGGCATCGACCGGTTCGCGGACATCCTCCGCGCGGAGGGCATCCCGACGACGGTGCGGTATTCGCGCGGGCTGGACATCGCGGCGGCCTGCGGGCAGCTGCGCGCGAAGCACGAGGAGGAGCGCGACCGGATGGCGGCCCTCCCTGTCGCCTCGTAGGCGCTCGGTGGATCGTCTCGCGTTAGCTGGCATCTGCTCGCCTGGTCGGGCCGACATGAAGGCCGCAGCGCGATGGTCCACCCGCCCCACAAGGTGGTTCGGCCGGACTGCCGAGCGATTCGGTCGATCCACAACCACACCTACAACCACGTCGTAGGGCATTTCCTCTCAGTGGTTGTGGGTGTGGTTGTGGATCGACCGGATCGCTCGGCAGTCCGGCCGAACCACCTTGTGGGGCGGGTGGACCGTCGGGCTGCGGCCTTCATACCCTGCGCAACGCCAGCGGAAGCGAGACGATCCACCGAGCGCCTATGAGGCGACAG
>JBQCJS010000406.1:0-2455 GCA_051952485.1 Thermomicrobiales bacterium
TCCGTCAGCGGGTACATCGCGACGTTCTTCTGGTCCGCCGACGGGTACTCGATGGTCTGGCTGGGACTGGTGGGGCCGAACGGGACATCACGGTCGTAGCGGAGGCCGCCCCGGTGGGGGCACGCCCCACGATCGGGGGCAAATGCCATGCGACCCTTGAGCCAACTCGTCTATGCGCGCATCCAGGAGGGCACCGGGTCGCCGCGCGTCGTCACGCTTCACCGGCACAACCAGTTCGGCGAGGACGTGAAGGACTTCGCGCTCGCCGCCGCGCCCGAAGGCCGCATCATCGGCCTGGAGTCGTTCAAGGGCGTCTTCGTGGGCAAGCGCATCGTCGGTTACACCTGGTACGTCGGGCCGATGTACCAGCCATCGCCCCTCTTCTACGGCGATGGGCTGGCCGAGATCGAACGCTTCCTCTGGGATGAGGTCGACCGCCAGGCCGATGCCGGCGTCGCCTCGCCCGCATTGCCCTTCCTGCTCGGTGTCGAGCAGGGCGCGATCATGGCGCTGGGAACGGCGGCGGTCGTGCCGGATCTGCTCTCGGGCGTCATCGCGATCGGGGGCGCGTTCCCGCTCGTCCCGGGCTGGCAGCCGCCCCTCGCACCGCTGGACGGGTTGCCGATCCTCCTGGTCGATCCTCAGGACCCGGTGACGGAACGCCCGGATGTGCTGGTGGGGGAATCCCTGGCGGACACGCTGCGGGGCTGGGGCGCGGACGTGACGCGCGTGGTCGTTCCCGATCCCGATGAACCGTCGCCGGCGATGGCCTCGTGGCTGCGCGAGCGGCCGAATCGCCAGCACACCCCCGTCCCCTAGGCGACCGGCGCCGTGCGCTCGCCGGGAATCCGTTATGCTTTCCTGCGGACCATTCGGCCGGGGCCCTGATGATCGTCCTGTGATCGAGGTGCATTCAGCATGAGCAGTACGCCGGAGTTGTCGTCTTCTGCCATGGATCAGGAAGCTGCCGCCGGGGCCTCCGTCCGGGAGCAACTGGCCGCCCGCATGGTCCACACGCTGCCCTCGTTCGGGATCTGGGCGACCGCGATCCGCGATTTCGAGACACCCTATGGGAAGCTGGGCTTGCGCCAGGCCGAGGTGCTCTACGCCCTGCGGTACGGGCTGGTTTCGACCGGTCCAGTCTCCCCCTCGATGCTTTCCGAACACTTCCACGTCCAGCCGAGCGCCATCACGCGGGTCCTGAACCGCCTCGAAGCGAGCGACTATGTCGAGCGCCGGGTGGACCCCAAGGATGGACGCGCCCAGACCATCCACGTCACGGAGCGGGGCGAGGCGATCAGTGTCGCGATCGAACGCGTCTTCATCGGGCAGATGAACGATGCCATCGCCTGCGTGCCGGACGACGACCTCGAAGGCTTGAGCGCTCACGTCGACCTGCTCGGCCGCGTCGCGCAGTCCCTCCTTCTCGCCCAGCAGCGCCTTGGCGGGACGGTTCACGGCTTTCGCTCCGACGACACCGACGAGGAGTAGCGATGGCCGGCCCCTGCCTCAGGTCCGGGGCGGCTCATCCTGTGGACAGCGTGACGGGCATCCCACCGGCCGTGAACGACCGTTCCATCGCGGCGACGATCTCCGTCACGATCACCCCCTGCTCCACACCCGGACCGGTCGCCTGCCCGGCCAGCAGGGTCGTTGCCCATTCCTGCGCCATCCAGACCGGCGCGCCCACCTGCGCCACCCCGATCCGCCCCGCCAACGTTCCCTGCGTGCGCCGGCGGTCGGTCGTCACGTCCAGCCCCTGGTGGATCGGATCGCCCGCGATCGCCCCTTCGGTCCCGATCACCTGGTAGCGGAAATCGACGATCGCCTCCCCGCCCTCCGGCAACACCCACGCCGAGCTGAGCGACGAGGTCGTGCCGTCGTCCCACGTCAGCAGCGCGTGGACGACATCGACCGTGTCGATCCCCCGCGCCGCGAGGATGCCGCGCGACGCCACCGCCGAGACGGTGCGCACCTGCCGCCCCGTGAACCAGCACAGCATGTCGACCGTGTGAGGCATCAGGAACCACGCCGGTGACGATCGCGCCGCCCAGGAGAGCATCTGCTCCGGCACGAAATAGGTATTCGCGAGCGTCGCGGAGGACGTGACTGGCGTGCCGATCGTTCCGGCGTCGATGGCGCGCTTCGTCGCCAGCACATGCGGGTTCCAGCGGTTCTCGAACCCCACCAGGCAGGTCGCCCCGCCGCGCGTCACCGCGTCCCGGATCGCGTGCGCCTCGTCCACCGTCATCGCCAGCGGCTTCTCCACCAGCAGGTGCTTCCCCGCCTCCGCGAGGGCGACGGCGGGATCGTGATGGGCGAAATCCGGCGTCGCCACGATCGCCGCATCGAACGCGACCTGCGCCAGCAGCTCATCGTGCGAGGGCAGCGTCGGGATGCCCGTCTCCCGCCAGGCCGCATCCGCCACGCGCGGGGACGGCTCCACGAAGCGCAC
>JBQCJS010000407.1:0-3327 GCA_051952485.1 Thermomicrobiales bacterium
TACTTCAACGAGTGGAACAACCTCCACGAAGCCGACTGGGAGATGATCCAGATCATGTGGGACGACGTCTCCGGCGTCGAGCAGGCCCTGACGACGGAGCCCACCGCCACAGGGTTCTCCCAGCACAGCGCGGGCGAGCTGGCCAAGTGGACCGATTCCAAGCTCGAGTTCGACGACGGCCCGGGCGGCACGCACCTGAAGATCTTCTCCGGCGCCGGGTCCCACGCCTCGTTCTACGCCCAGCGCACCTTCCTCCAGTGGGGCGAGAACAGCTCCGGGTTCGGCTGCGACACCACCTTCGCCCCCTCCGTCCGCGTGCCAGTGGTGGCGAAGATCGTGGAGGAACCGATCGATCCGAACGGGGAGTTCGCCTGGCTCCTCTATCCCGGCCGCTGGGGCGAACGGGCGCCGAGCGTCTTCAATGGCGTGCATGGTCCCGGCTACAACTCGCGCTGGATCGATCCCTGGCGGAAGCTGGACCGCTGGAACTCCTCCAACATCGTCGTGCCGGAGCCGGGGACGATCGGCGTCACGGCCACGCAGGCCTTCTGCAGCCTCTCGCGCACCGGCTCCCAGCTGCTGATCCAGGCCAAGCTCCATCCTTGGCTCGTCACGCCGCTGCTCGCCGTGGCCGTCGCCGTCTTCGCGTATGCCTACCGCCGCGCGCGTCATATCTTCGGCCGCGCCATCGCCTACTACCGCCGGTTCTGGCGGCTCTTCATGGGCATCGGGCTGATGGCGCTCCCCATCGGCGTGATCTTCAATGCAATCCAGACGCTCGTGCTGAATGTCGGACCGCTCCAGTTCCTCGACAACTGGATGGGAGACACCGCGGGAGCCCGCCTCTCCGGCGTGCTGGTGGTGGGAGGCGTGCAGCAGCTCGCCATGATCGCCATCATCGGTCCGGCCATCGTCCAGGCCATCGCCGACCTCCACCATGGCGAGACGGTGACCATCCGCAGCGCCTACGGGAAGGCGTTGCGCCGCTGGAAACCCCTCGCGATCGCCGGGGTGATCGTCCTGTTGCTGGCCGGTATCCCGGCCCTGCTCATCATCGGTATCCCGGTCGCGCTCTGGCTCGCCATCCGCTGGCAGTTCTTCGGGCAGGTCCTCATCTTCGACCGCGACTGCGACGGTCCCGATGCGCTTACCCGCAGCTCCCGGCTGGTGAAGGGACGTTGGTGGCGCGCGCTGTTCGGATCGCTGATCTTCGACCTGCTGGCGACGATGCCGGGGGTGATCGTCGGGTTCGGCCTGCTGACCGTGGGCCGGACGGCGGTCGGTTTCGCGAACGGCGTCAGCAGCCTGCTCTACGTTGTGCTGATGCCGCTCTCGGTGATCGCGCTGACCATTCTCTTCCTCGACTGGCGGGGCGATCCGCTCCAGATCGACCCGGAGCCCCATCCGTTGCCCGCGCCGGTCGGTGCGGACGCGGACGATGGGATCGCCGCGCCAGCCCCTGCCTGATCTCCATTCCCGGTTGCATCGGATGCGGCGAGGAACCCACCGTTTGGTACATTCCTACCATAACGCCTCGACGCATCCGGACCGCACAATGGAGGCGGGCCGAACGGCGGCGGTTCCCAGGATTGGCAGCCAAGCCGCCCGGATGCCCGACGACAATGCCCGACCTGTCACAAAGGATGGCCCCATGACCGATGAAACCCACGATGCGGTGGAAGGCTTCGGCCCCATCGATTCGCTTGCCATTGCCTTCCCCGGCGGCGTCATCGGCGCCGAGGGGTTCAACCACCTGCTCGCGCTGTCGAACGCCGGGACCATCAATGTCCTCGACCTGGAGTTCGTGACGAAGGACGCGGACGGCAGCGTCTCAGTCGTCGAGCCGCATGACCTCGCGCCCGTGGAGGGCCTCGACCTCGCGATCTTCGACGGGGCCTCGTCCGGCCTCTACACGCAGGAGGACCTGGACGAGGTCGCCTCGTTCCTCGATGCCGGCGATGTCGCCGCCCTGATCATCTACGAGGAACTCTCGCTGCTGCCCGCCGTCGCCGCCTGGGAGCAGGCCGGCGGCCGGGTGATCGGCGACGGTCCGGTGACGGTCGAGGAACTGGTCATCGCCCTGGACGCCACCGAGCACTAGGGCTCCCCCGATCGCGCCTGTCACGCCACCCATCACGACCGAAGGAGAATGCTTCATGGGCCTGCTCAAGACTGCCGCCAAGGTTGGCGTCGCCTCCTCCGTTCACGGTCGCGTCCAGCGCCGCCAGGCCGACCGCTGGGCCACGCAGGATGCCGCCGCCGCTCCCGCCCAGCAGTTCGTGGCCGTGCCGGCCGCGCCCACCCCCGCGCCGGCGGCGGGTGGGGTCGATTTCGATACGAAGCTCGCGCAGCTTACCCAGCTCGGGCAACTTCGCGATGCCGGCGTGCTCACCGAAGCCGAGTTCGAGCTCAAGAAGGCGGAGATCCTGCGCCAGTAGGCGCGGATTCCCCCACCCCATGGTTCCAGACGACGCCCGGCGGACGCACGTTCGCCGGGCGTCGTCGTCGCTGGCCCACACGTTCGGACAGCGGCCTGTTGTCCTGCCTCATCGGGCAGGGGCGATGACACGTCCTGGCAGGGGCCAGCTGGGCCACGGGGCCGGTTTTCGGCCGATACTCCGGGCAGGCTGCACGAATCCGAACTGTATACAGGCATCACGGCCCAATCGGCGTCGGATCGGCACCATTTCCGCGATTCCACGGACGATTTTGATGGTTGGGGCTTCTCCCGAACGCGGACCCCTGCGGTACAATTCCCCTACTTGTGGGCAGTTGGCGAGGATGCTGCGCCGCGAGCACGGGCACCAGCGCCAGGACGTTTCACCGTCCGGTTGCCGTCGCCCGCACCCGCAACGTGGCCGGCCATCCCCGGATGGCCATCCCGCGTCAACGTCTACTGCCTGGAAACGTCGTGAGCCCCGCGCCGCAAAGCAGGGCTCGAACAGATCCTGAGAGGCCAGCGTATGGCAACGAGCCCGAATCAAGGGAAGACACGACGGACGGCAGCGAAGTCGTCGCCCACGCCCAGCAACGGTGCTGGCGACCACGAGCAGGCAGCCGAAACGCAGGTCTTCGATACCGACAAGTTCCTCGACATCTACCGCAAGATGGTCGAGATCCGCTTCTTCGAGGATGGCGCCACCCGCGGGTTCCGCACGGGACACATCGGCGGCTACCTCCACGTCTACTCCGGGCAGGAGGCCGTCGCCACCGGCTTCCTCGATGCCTACCAGGAGGGCGACCGCATCATCACCGCCTACCGCGACCACGCGCACATCCTGCTGCAGGGCGCGGAGCCGAACGCGGTGATGGACGAGCTGTTTGGCA
>JBQCJS010000408.1:0-2243 GCA_051952485.1 Thermomicrobiales bacterium
CTCGAAGATGCGGTCCTGCTCGGCGCGGGGGATTCCGACTCCCGTGTCCTCCACCTTGAAGAACGCTTCTCCCTCCACCTGTCCGCACGACACGCGAATGCGTCCGCCATCCTGCGTGTACTTGATCGCATTCTCAATCAGGTTGCGCAGGACCTGATCGAGCAGGACGGGATCGCTCTCCAGCGCGGGAAGGTCGCGGGGAATCCCCACCGCGATCTCCGGCACGCGCTCTCCACCCCGCGCCTGCACGGCCCTCACCACGCGCTGCACGACCGGACCGAGCAACACCGGCTCCGTCGCCGGCTGGAGGCGGCCCGCCATCACCTCGGCCAGCCGCAGCATGTTGGAGAGCAACTGGTCGAGACGTTCGCTCTCCCGCGCGATATCGGCCAGCAACGCGCGTTCGGTCTCCGCTCCCAGGTTCCCCCAGTCCGCTTCCAGCATGTGCGCGCCCCCATGGATGGCGGTGAGGGGTGTCCGGAACTCGTGAGAGAGCAGGGAGAGGAAATCGTCCTTCACCTGCTCCGCCTCGCGCAGCGCCGTCATGTCCTGGAAGACGACGACACAGCCGGGCGCGTCGTCCCCGGCGAGGGGGAAGGGGGCGGATTGCACGTACACCGGGATATCGCGACCGGTTGCCCCATGCAGCAGGAGCTGCTGCTGGCGCTGGCGATGGATGCCCCGTTCCGCATCGGCATGCACCAGCGCGTGGGGCCGGTCGGCGGGCGGGAGGTCGCTGCCGTCGATGCGGGCGAAGCGCAGCGCAGCGGCAGGGAGAGGAAGCGGCTGCTCCACCTCGTCCCGCGCCAGCATGAGGTCGGCCGCGCGGTTGGTCATCACCACGCGCCAGTCCGGCGGGGCCTGGATGGCGACGCCCGCCGGAAGCTGGTCGATGATGACCTGGAGGCGATCGCGCTGGCGTTCCGCCTCCTCGCGGGCCCGGCGGACCTCCTCGTGCAGGCGGGCGCGGCCAATCGCGGAGGCGGCATGGGTCGCCAGCAGCTCGATCGCCGAGAGGTCGTCGGCGGTGAAGGCCTGCCGGTCGAGCCGCTCCGAGAGGTAGAGATTGCCGACCGGCTCCCCCCCGATCAGGATCGGCACACCGAGCAGGGTGGTCATCGGCGGATGATTCGGCGGAAAGCCGACGGAACGCGGGTCGGCGGCGATATCGGGAATGAGCAGCGGCTCGCCGTCGTGGATGAGCACCCCGAGCAAGCCATGCCCTTCCGGCAGGGGGCCGATGCGGGCGGCCGTCTCCGGATCGATGCCGCTGTGGATGAAACGCAGGAGACGGCCATCGGGGCCGGCGACGCCGAGGGCGCCGTAGCGGGCGGAGACGACCCCGCGCGCCAGGTCGACGAGGCGCAGGAGCACCGTTTCGAGGTCGGTCTCATCAGCCACGGCGAGCGCGGCGCGGTAGGCAGCGAGGAGCGCACGATCGGATGGGCTGTGGCCATCGGTCGTGCGCTGCTCGGTTGGTGGTGGCAGTGGCGGGGTTCCTGTCATTCCTGCATCCCGGTCGCGGGCGGTCGGCGTGTCAGGAACCATTGTGCCCGATGCGCCGCGTACGCGATGCGAGGGGTCAACTGGCGGCCTGCCCCTGCAACCCGGAAGGCGCCGCGGCGACCAGCGATTCGCGGGCGGCATCCTCCTTCCGGGCGTGGCAGAGCAGCACCGGGGACTGCATCCCGCGGGAGACCTCCTCGGCGACGCTGCCGAGGGCGAAGCGGGAGAGCCCGCTGCGGCCGTGGGTGGCGATGGCGAGCAGATCGCCCTCGTTCACCGAGGCGCGGATCTCGTCGGCGGCGCGGCCCCGCCGGAGTTCCGTCGTGATGGGGATGCCCGTCTGCGCGAGCTGGGTGCGCATGGCGGCGAGGTAGCGGGTGGCGTCGTCCTGCTCTTCCGCCAGGATGTCACCGGCCGACTCCGCGCCGACCGGGAGGCCGATCACGCCGTAGCGGGTGAGCCAGGTGTCATCGACCACGCGGACGAGGTGGATGGTTGCCCCGGAGAGCCGGGCGAACTCGACCGCGGGAGAAAGCGCGGCCTCGGCGACGGCCGACCCATCCAGTGGGATCACGATCCTGTTGTACATCGGATTTCCCCTCTCTGTGCGACGCCCTGGTTCCTCGTTGGTCCGGTCGATGGCGGCTGGGTTCGGGGTGCGGCGTCGGTGAACGTGGAAGTTGGAAAAATTTAGAAAAACACCCAACCCCCCGCACCAATTTTTTCATTTTAAATCA
>JBQCJS010000409.1:0-2395 GCA_051952485.1 Thermomicrobiales bacterium
AATCTCATGGATGCCCGCCCCTTCCTGTTTCTGTTGCCGTGTGCGCGTCAGGCCGCGTTCGTCGGGGAGATCGTCGGCGAGGTCGCCACCGCGCCATCGCCCGATCCGGTCCCGCTTCCACTGCCACTGCCACTTCCACCCGGCAGGTCGGAGTGATGGGAGAGGCCCGCGCGGTCGACCAGCCGCTTCACCGGCCCCGGCGCCCACCAGTTCCAGCGGCCCATCAGGCGCATCGTGGAGGGCACCAGCAGGCCGCGCACGATCGTCGCATCGACCAGCACCGCCAGCGCGAGGCCGAACCCGAGGCTCTTCAGGATCACGTTCTCCGCCAGCACGAACCCGCCGAACGCCACCACCATGATCGCTGCCGCGCCGGTGATCACCCGGCCCGTGTTCGCCAGCCCGAAGGCGACCGAGGCCCGGTTGTCGCCGGTGCGCTCGTATTCCTCCTGGATGCGGGAGAGCATCAGCACCTCGTAGTCCATGCTGAGCCCGAAGAGCACGCAGAACATCAGGATCGGCACCATCGCGACCACTTCCCCAGTCGCCTCGAAGCCGAAGAGGCCCTGGAGCCAGCCGCGCTGGAAGATCAGCACCACCACGCCGAGCGAGGCCGAGATGGAGAGCAGCGACATGAACATCGCCTTCAGCGGCAGGAAGATGGAGCCGAAGGTGAAGAGCAGGATGATGTAGGCGCCGACCGCCACGAAGAGCGCCGCCGGGAGGATGCCGGCCTTCACGCCGTCCACCGTATCGACCGCCGCCGCGGCCTGGCCGCCGACCTGGATCGTCACCCCGTTGCCGGGGATCGCGCGGAGGTCGCGCGCCACCTGCTCCAGCTCGTCCCCCTCGACCGTGGTGTGGACCTGCACCAGCACCTGGTTGTCACGCACGGTCTGCGCGATCCCCGCCTGCAGCGCCTGGGGCAATGCCGCGACATCGCCGTTCCACTGCGCCCACGGCACCTCCTTCACCGCGAAGCTGTCGACGCTGCTGACACCGGGGATCGTCGCCATCTGGCCCGCCAGCGCCTGCACCTGCTGGGCGCCCTCGGCGGTAAGCGGATTGCCGGGGAAGGTGAGCAGGACCGGCACGGTATCGGACGAGCCGCCGAACTCGGTATTGAGGCGATCGACCACCTGCCGTGCCTCGGCGGAGCGGGAGAGGATCTCCGGGCCGCCCGGCGTCAGGTTCAGGCCGAGCACCGGCGATCCGGCGATCAGCAGCAGCACGAGCAGCGGGATGAGGAAGGCGAGGGGCCGCGCCATCACCGCGTGGGCGATGCCATACCACAGCCCGGCCTCCTGGTTCGTCTCCGTGGAGACCCGCTCGCGGGCGAAGGGGAGGGCGAAGCGGTTCACGCGCCGGCCGAGCATCACCAGCAGCGCGGGCAGCAGCGAGAGGCCGAAGATGAGCGCGCAGGCCGTGACGATGATGCCGGCCTGGCCGAGCGAATGCAGCGCCGGCAGCGGGAAGAACATCGTCGCCGCCAGCCCGAAGATCACCGTGATGCCGGAGAAGAGGATCGCCTTGCCGGTCGTCGCCATCGTCACGGCGACGGCCTCGTCCGGCTCCCGCTTGCGCAGTTCTTCCCGGAAGCGCGTCACCATGAACAACGAGTAGTCGATGCCGAGGCCAAGGCCGAGCATGGTGACCACGTTCACCGCGAAGACCGACTGGAAGCCGAACTGGGAAGCGACGAAGAGGATGGCGATCGCCGCCACGATGCCGAGGCCACCGATCACCAGCGGCAGGCCCGCCGCCACCAGCGTGCCGAAGACGAGCACGAGGAAGATCAGCGTCAGCGGAATGGCGACCGTCTCGGCCCGGATCAGGCCGCGCTCCACCTCATGGTTGATCTCGGCGTTGACCGCGAGCGAACCACCGGCGCTGGCCGTCAGCCCCTGCGCCGTCGCCGCGTCCTTGACGCTGGCGATGATCGTGTCCGTCTCATCCGGGGAGATGGTCTGCCCGTCCTTCGTGTAGACCACGGCGTAGGTGGCCGAGCCATCGGTGGAAACGAAGCGGCTGTCGCCCGTTGTCCAGGTGGTGAGCGGCGCGTTGAGGCGCGCATCCTCCGCGAGAGGGGCGAGTGCCGCATCCACCTTCGCCTGGGCATCACTGCCGCTGCCGGCAACGGTCTGGCCATCGGGGAGGTCGAAGAGGAAGACGAGCGAGGGGCCGCCGATCCCGAAGTCCTTGATCACGGTCTGGTCGACGCTGACCGATTCGGCGTTGTCCGAGAGGTAGCCCTCGGACGAGAAGTCAGGCTTCACGGTGGCGATCACGCCGATCGCGGCCACGATCAGCAGCAGCGAGACGATCGCCACCGCCCGGCGATGCAGGGCGACGAATCGCCCCCAGGTGTAGAACATCGAAGACTCCTTTTCGGCGC
>JBQCJS010000410.1:0-4554 GCA_051952485.1 Thermomicrobiales bacterium
TGGAAGGCCATGTGGAACTCCGGCTCCTCCTCGGTGCCGAAGTACTCCACGACATCGGCCGGCCACTGGTTGGCCTCCGCCAGCATGATCGCGCCGGGATACTCCGTCTCGAACATCCGGCGGGCACGCCGCAGGAAGCCATGCGTCTCGGGCAGGTTCTCGCAGATCGTCCCCTCGCGCTCGTAGAGGTAGGGCACCGCGTCGCAGCGGAAGCCATCGAGGCCGAGGTTCATCCAGAACCGCATGACGTCGAGCATCTCGCGCTGGACGTCCTCGTTGTCGTAGTTGAGGTCCGGCTGGTGGCTGAAGAAGCGGTGCCAGAAGTACTTGCCGGCCGCCTGATCGAAGGTCCAGTTGGACACTTCGGTATCCGTGAAGATGATGCGGACGCCGGCGTACTTGGTGGGATCGTCGGACCAGACGTAGTAGTCGTGCTTCGGCGAATCGGGGTTGGAGCGCGCCTCCTGGAACCAGGGATGCTGGTCCGAGGAGTGGTTCATGACGAGATCCGCAATCACCCGGATGCCACGCGCATGAGCCGAGGCGATGAGTTCGGCGAAGTCCTCGACCGTGCCGTAATCGGGATGGATGGAGAGGAAGTCGGAGATGTCGTACCCGTCATCCCGGCCGGGAGAGGGGTACATCGGCATGATCCAGAGGCAATCGACGCCGAGATCGCGGATGTAATCGAGCTTCTCGATCACGCCGCGGATATCACCGAACCCATCGCCCGAACTGTCGTAGTAGGACTTCACCGGGATCTGGTAGATCACCGCATCCTTGAACCACGACGCATCACCGCTGAGCATCTCCGGTGCCTCATCTTCCCAGGGCGGCGCCTGCCGCCCTCCATGCGTCCGGGGGCCACGCCGACCCCCGCTCGATTCGCCCGATTGCTCCGTCTATTCTCACCGATGACGTTCCGCGCTCCCACCCCTCACCGGCCCTAGTAGCAGGTCTCCACGAAGTCCTGGTGCACCCACGATCGCAGGCTGAAGATGTGGACCGGCATCACCTGCGGATCGAGCCTCACCCATTGCCGCCGCCCGGTCCAGAGATAGGTGTCCCCGGCCAGGAGCTCCTGGGCGTGGACCTGCTCGTTGCCCCCGGCGAAGAGATGATCCGGCAGGTCGATCGTCGATTCATGGGCCTGGAAGGGATCGAGATTGACCACGACGACGATGGTGTCGCTGCCGTCCGGCGTGGATTTCGTGTAGCAGATGATGTTGTCGTCCTCCGCCTCCAGGAATCGCAGGTTGTCGTACTCCTGGAGCGCGGGATGGTCGCGCCGGATCTGGTTCACCCGGGAGATGATCGGCGTGATGTTACCGGGCCGGTCCCACTCCCAGACCTTGAACTCGTACTTCTCCGAGTTCAGGTATTCCTCCTTGCCCGACACCGCCGTGTTCTCGCACAGCTCGAAGCCCGAGTAGATCCCGTAGACCGAGGACATGGTCGCCGCGAGCACGAACCGCGAGATGAAGGCCGGGCGTCCACCCTCCTGCAGGATGTAGGGCAGGATATCGTGCGTGTTGGTGAAAAAGTTACCCCGGAAATACTCCTTCATCTCCGTCTGTGTCAGCTCGGTGCCGTAGTCGATCAGCTCCTGCTTGAAGTTGCGCCAGGTGAAATAGGTGTAGCTCTGCGCGAATCCGGCCTTGGCGAGCGCCTTCATCACCTTCGGCCGAGTGAAGGCCTCCGAGAGGAAGATCACGTCCGGATGGTCGCGGTGGACCTCCGCGATCAGCCATTCCCAGAATGCGGTCGGCTTCGTGTGCGGGTTGTCCACCCGGAAGGTGCGCACACCGAGACCCACCCAGTGGAGGATGACCCGTCGGACCTCCTCCCAGAGTTCCTTCCAGTTCTCGCTGCCGAAGTTGAGCGGATAGATGTCCTCGTATTTCTTCGGCGGATTCTCCGCGTACTTGATGGTGCCGTCCGGCCGGATGAAGAACCACTCGGGATGCTCCTTCGCCCAGGGATGGTCCGGCGACGCCTGGAGCGCGACGTCCAGCGCGATCTCCATGTCGCGCTCGGCCGCCGCCGCGACCAGCGCTCGGAAGTCGTCCTCCGTGCCGAGGGACGGCTCGATCGCATCGTGTCCACCCTCCGGGCTTCCGATGCCATACGGCACCCCCGGATCGCCGGGCTCGGCCTTCAGCGTGTTGTTGCGGCCCTTGCGATTCGTGGTGCCGATCGGATGAATGGGCGTGAAGTAGAGCACGTCGAACCCCATGTCCTGGAGACGGGGAAGCTGCTCGATCACGTCCTGGAATGTTCCGCTCTGCCCCTCGACCGTTCCCGCCGACCGCGGGAACATCGAGTACCAGGCAGCGAAGCGGGCGCGAACCCGGTCCACGTAGATCGGGAGCGGCTTTGGCAGCGTCGCCTGCCCCACCCGGCTCCGGTTCCTCCGCACGGCCTCCAGGACCTGTGGTTGCACCAACGCGGAAACGGCAGACGCCTGGTTCACCGATGAGTTCGATTCGCCGATTGCATCTCGGATGACCGAGGCATCTGCCTTGGGCGCCCGCCCGACGATCTCGTGGAGGATGGCGCGCCCCTCGATGAGCTCGCTGGAGACGTCGATCCCCGCCGCGAGCTTCTTCGCGATCTCCTCGCTCCAGGTGCCGAACGCGTCCGGGAAGGCGACGATCGTATACTCCCAGGGGGCGTTGCGGTCGACGGCGAACGAACCGCCCCAGCGATCGTTGTCGATGAAGGCCATCTCGGCCTCCTGCCAGTCCGATTCGCCCTTCACCCGATACTGGACGACGGCCGCGATCTTCTCGTGCCCGTCACGGAAGATGTCCGCCTCCACCTCGACGAGGTCTCCCACCTCGCGCTTCACCGGGTAGCGGCCACAATCGACCTGCGGGGTGACGGCTTCGATCAGGATCGCGCTCGGCGGCGCACCGGTCTCCGACATTGCCGGAACGGTCATGGGTACTCCTTCGTGACAAGTCGCGCCGTCCTGCCCGACCAACGCAGTGTCGGGTTCCAATCGGCGCCCCGTATCCGGTGCTATCGCAGGACGTGTGCGAGAGCACAGCCAACCCTGCCCCAATCCTACGCGGACCGCTCACGCCCATGCTAGATCGTGAGCGCCCGCACGGTGTCAGGACGCCATGAAATCGACCATCTCCCCGGCCCGTGCGACCGGATTCCGCATTGCCATCCTGCTGGTGATGGCGTTCGCCGGCGGCGCGATCCTTGCGCTGTTCGCCGATGGTGGCGACACCATCGCACCGCCCGCCGCCTCGGCGGCGCTCTCACCGAGCGAGCAAGCCTACGTCGACACCATCGGCGTCCGGGTGCTGGCCATGAACGAGGAGATGCAGGCAATCTCGGGGCTCGTTTCCACTCACAGCCGCAACGTGCTGGAACTCAACCGCCGCGGTGCCCACGTCGAAGCCCTTGCTGCCGAGATGGAGAGCCTGCGGGTGAGCAATCCCGTCCCGGAGCGGTTTGCCCGGCTCGATGCGAACGTCCAGGTCGCCACCGCCGAAGCCCTGGACGCCATCGCCCAGGCGCGTGACGCGCTCAAGCGATTCGACTTCTCCGGCATCGCCGATCTGATACCCTCTTTCGATGAGGCCGCTGCATCGCTGGACGATGCAGCATCCGAACTCCGGACGGTCATCGGCCAGGCAACGCCGGCGGCAGTGCGGCAGAACCCCGACAGGAGCACCTTTCGATGAAGTACGAAGTCCGTTACCTGATGAACGGCGAGGAACAGACCGCCGTGATCGACGCAGAAACGGCCGCCTCCGCGGCGCAGGCCGCGCAGGACGAACTCGTGGTCGAGCCCGGCGACAGCCAGTTCGAGCTGATCCAGGTCCAGTTGATCGACGAGGTGGAGGAATACACCACGCCCGCGAACGACGACGCCTTCGATCCGCAATAGCCACCCTTCCGTATCGATCTTCCCTTCCGGACCAGGCAACGCAGTGGCGCTGTCTGGTTTTTCACGCATGAGAGGTGGCGAGAGTCCCATGTCCCAACACGCCGAGCCTGAGCGCATCCGGCCAGGCCGCCCCTATCCGCTCGGTTCGACCTGGGACGGCCATGGCACCAACTTCGCCGTGTTCTCCGAGCACGCCGAGGCCATCGAGATCTGTCTCTATGAGGACGGAGAGGAGACGCCGTCGCGCGTCTTCAGCCTCCCCGAGCAGACGACCCGGGTCTGGCATGGCTATATCGATGGGGTCGCACCTGGCACGCTCTACGGCATCCGTGCCCACGGACCCTTCAATCCGGAGCGGGGCCTTCGCTTCAACGCGGCGAAGGTGTTGCTCGATCCCTATGCGAAGGCCATCCACGGCGCCATCACCTGGGACCCATCGGTCTATGCCTACGATTTCGAGGACCCGGAAGACGATCTCTCCCTCGACGAGTCGCCCAGCGATGCCGCCATGCCCAAGGCCATCGTGGTCGATTCCGGGTTCGACTGGGAAGGCGATACCCTGCTGGACCACTCGTGGGAAGACACGATCATCTACGAGGTCCACGTCAAGGGGTTCACGAAGCAGCACCCGGATATTCCGGAGGACC
>JBQCJS010000411.1:0-2018 GCA_051952485.1 Thermomicrobiales bacterium
CGGGATTCGCTCTCCGCCGAGCAGCAGGCGCGGATCGGCAGCATCGGCGGTCGCTACGTGAACGTGAGCCGCAACTACCTGGCCGACCTGCGATCCACGGTCACACGGGAACAGGCCGAACATGGCCAGGACAGCGAGGATTGAGTATGCGTATCGAGCTTGAGCGCACCGGCGCGGTTGCAACGATTACCGTCAACAACCCGGAACGGCTGAACGCCCTGAACAGCGCGCTCCTGCGCGAGCTGTACGCGACGATCCGGGCGGTCGCGGCGGACGAGTCCGTGCGGGCGATCGTCTTCACCGGCGCTGGGGATCGCGCGTTCATCGCCGGGGCGGACATCAGCGAGATGGCCGGCTTGAGCGAGCATGAGGCGCTGGCGTTCGCGCGGCTCGGGCACGCCGTGGCCTCCGCCTTCGAGTTGGCGCCGCAGCCGGTGATCGCGGCGGTCAACGGGTTCGCGCTCGGGGGAGGGTGCGAACTGGCGCTGGCGGCGGATTTCCGCCTGGCGTCGGAGAACGCCGTCTTCGCGCAACCGGAGGTCGGTCTGGGCATTCCTCCCGGGTGGGGCGGCACGCAACGGCTGGTCCGCGCGGTCGGCGAAGGGATCGCGGCGGAGATGATCTACACCGGTCGCCGGGTGAAGGCCGACGAGGCGCTGCGCGTCGGCCTCGTGAACCGCGTGGTGCCGCAGGGCGAGGTACTGGAAGCGGCGCGGCTGGCGGCGGTGGCGATCGCGGGCAACGCGGGTGGGGCGGTCCGCCTGTCGAAGCGACTGATCCAGCGCGGCCGGGAGGCGGCTCCGGCAGCGGCGCTGGCGGAGGAAGCCCACGCGTTCGCGGGCGTCTTCGGCGGGCACGATCAGCGGGAGGGCATGAGTGCCTTCCTCGCCAAGCGGGAGGCAGCGTTCGACCATGAGTGAGCGCAGGGCCGATGCTGGCCCGAAGATGGCCGTGCTGGTGAAATACATCCCCGATCCGAACGGGATTTCGGTCGATCCGGATTCGCGCGGGCCGATCTTCTCCGGCGCGATGGCGGTCAATACCTACGATACCTATGCGGTGGCCGAGGCCATCGAGCTGAAGGAGCGCTACGGTGGCGACGTGACGATCGTCACGGCCGGCTCGGCGTCCGCGCGGGAAGCGATCCTGCGCGGGCTGGCGACGGGCGCCGATCGCGGCATCCACCTCCAGGCCGAGGTGGACGAGCTGGCGCGGCTCGATTCGCTGGCGCTGGCCCGCCTGATCGCGGACCGGCTGCGGGGCGAGGGATTCGACCTCATCCTGGCGGGGCAGCAGAGCGAGGACCTGGAGACTGGGCAGGTGGGGCCGCAGGTGGCGGCGCTGCTGGACCTGCCGCACGTCTCGCTGGTGACGAGCCTCGACGCCGATCTGGACGCACGCACGGTGAGCATCCGTCGCGACAGCGAAGGCCGCAAGCAGGTGATCGGGGTGGATCTGCCCGCGATGTTGCTGATGCTGACCGGGCGCGACGGCGAGCAGCGGCACCCGACCCTGAAGGGGATGATCCAGGCGAAGCGGAAGCCGGTCGAGGTGATAGAGCTCGATCCCGCCGCGTTCGGGGACCCGGCGATGACGTGGAGCGAGCCGGTCGCGCCGGTCCGGGAACGTGAGGCGATCATCGTCGAGGGGCAGCCGGCATCCGAGGCCGCGAAGGCGCTGGCGGCGTGGCTGCGGGAGAAGCATCTCGTATGAACGAACGTGACGGAGGACCAGGACCAGTCTTCGTAGTGGCTGATGTCGCCGACGATGGGATGTTGCGCGCCCTCAGCGCCGAGATGGTGACGGCGGGTCGTGCGGTCGCCGATGCGACGGGAAGCGAACTCGTCGGGATCGTGCTTTCGGCGGACGGAGGGGCGGCGGAGGCGCTGGCCGCGCTGGCGGGGATCGACCGCGTGCTGGCGGCAACGAATGACGTGTTCCTGCCGTGGACGGCGGTGACGTGGGCGAGTGCCGTGACGGCGTTTCTCGCCGACCGGACTTCGGCGGCGGTGCTCTTC
>JBQCJS010000412.1:0-2714 GCA_051952485.1 Thermomicrobiales bacterium
GGCGATTGCGGCAGCAATGGTCCGGTCGAGGCATCGGTACGGACGGTAGGATCGGCCCCGCCGCGCGCCGCATCCGGTCGGCCGGATGCAGCGGCCCTGGTATCGGGGGAGGATTCGGGAATCTGGGATGAGTTCTGCATGGATGGACGCTCCTTGTGGTAGGGCGGATAGCCTCTGCCCGATGCAATGCACCCTGCGGGCCACCAGCTCCGCAGTCCCGGCCACCGGCAGGGGAAAGGCACACGGCGTGCGAGCAGCGCGTGACGAATCGTGCCGGCTGTGGCAGAATTCGCCGTTGCACCAGTCGTGGTCGTTCGCGCCGGCCCGCTCCGCGCGACGCCTCGTCCCCAGGACAGGAGTATCCCGGTCCGATCCGGGAATCACCGTCATGCAGAACACCCCTCACCAACCCGATTCCGAGAGTCCTCGCAGCCCGGAGAAGCGGGTCGACGACTCCCCGTTGACGGCAGCCGTCTCCGCCCATACGGAGCGCGCCGACCAGGCCGCCCCGGTGTCCACACCCTCGCCATGGGAGCCGGAGTCCGGGAACGACGTGATCGGCTCCTGCGGACACAAGATCGGCGAGATCGTCGACCAGCAGCCGGGGCACATCGTGGTCGAGGTCGGGTTCTTCAACCCCAGCGACCTCTACATCCCAACCTCGGCGATCGCCGGGCACCATGGCGACGATGTCACCCTCTCCGTCTCGAAGGACGAGGCCCTGCACCGGGGCTGGGACCGCGATCCGTTCGAGGCCGAATAGCTCTCCGGGCATTCCATCTCACCACGCACCCCCGACGCCCTCGCGCGCGATCGGGGCGGCGGGCGCTGCCATCTGGACCGGCGCCACGCGGAATGCGATAGTGCGGGCCACATCCGCATCCCCGCGCTGGAACGGCGGGGGAGCGCACCACATGGCCGAAGGTCCGCACTATCACCACCACAGGCAGGCAGCAACGATGAGCGAACGGGGACGGGTCGCGTTCATTACCGGGGGCGGCTCCGGGATCGGCCGGGCCATCGCCCATCGATTCACGGCTGAGGGTGTGACGATCGCCATCGCCGACTGGAACCTGGCCGGCGCGGAGGAAACCGTTGCCCAACTGGAGGCCGCGGGCGGCGAGGCGCTCGCCATCCAGGCCGATGTGCGGAAGGGCGCAGACATCCAGGCGGCTGTCGATGCCGCCGTGGCGCGGTTCGGCCAGGTGGACATCCTCGTCTCGAATGCCGGCCTCTCCGATGGCCTGGAGATCCTGACCACGGAAGAGCGTCGCTGGGACCGCAACTTCGACATCATCGTGAAGGGCGCCTACCACTGCCTGCACGCGATCCTGCCCGGCATGATCGCGCGTGGCGAGGGTGTGGTGCTCACGATCGGTTCGGTGAACGGCCTCCATGGCATCGGCGAGCACGCCTACAGCGCCGCGAAGGCCGCGTTGGTCAGCCTCACCCAGAACGTCGCCGTGCGCTACGGGCAGGACGGCATCCGCGCCAACTGCATCTGTCCCGGCTCGATCAAGACTCCCATCTGGGATCATCAACTGGAGACCGATCCCCACGCCTTCGACAACCTGCTGCGGTGGTATCCGCTGGGGCGGGTCGGGACGCCCGAGGATGTCGCGAACGCGGCCTGGTTCCTCTGCTCGGACGAGGCGAGCTGGATCTCCGGGGTCACGCTGAACGTCGACGGCGGCCTGATGGCGGGGAACCACCCCTTCAGCGAGGACCTGTCCGGCAAGCGGCAGACACGCCCGAAGAAGCAGCGGTACTTCCCGCCGGACGAGCCTCCGGCCGTCAACCGGTAGCGCCGACCGCGCACGATCGGCGCGGTCCATCGCATCGTGGCGGCGCGGGGTCCCCAGTCATGGGGTGTCGATGCGGCACGTGACCCGGACGCCGAGTGCGCACCCCTGGCAGGTCCCTGGCTCGGCCACATCACGTCACGATCTCGGCAAGGAAGCGATCGTGACCGCCGATCAGCAGCGGCAGCGCGTCGAGGGGCGTCCAGCGCAGCAGGAAGCGGACGGGCGGACCGCCATCGAAGGGCGCCTCCTCGATGCGCTCCCACGCCTCGGCATGGGCCGCATCCGGCGCTTCGTCGAGTTCGAGCAGGAAGAACCAGCGATCGTGTTCCTCATCCCTGCCGAACGGCCGCATGTCGATCCGCGTCCGCCCCAGGACCCGCACGATCCGCAACCCGGTCAGGCCGGTCTCCTCGAACGCCTCCCGCAGGACGGCCACTTCCGGGGTCTCCCCGTCCTCCATCGTCCCGGCCGGGACCTGGATGCCCGCCTCCGGATGGTCGGGATGGTGGAGCAGGACGATCCTCCCCGCGTGAACGATGTAGGCAAACGCCTTCCGCCTGACCGGCCGCGATCCGGGCGAGTACCCTGATCCCGTGCATGCATCCCCGGCCGCTCCGTCATCCATCATGGACACGCCCTCATGACCACCCGCTACCTGCTCGATTCCGGCATCACCTACGGCGAGGGGAATGGTATCCCCCTCCTGATGGACACGCTCGTCTCCGCCCACGCATCGGATACCCCCCGGCCCGCCGTCATCTTCGTGCATGGCGGCGGCTGGGAGGCCGGCGACCGCGAGGCCGGGCTGCTCTTCTCGATGCTGCTGGCGAAACGCGGCTTCTTCACCGCCACGGTCGGCTATCGCCTGAGCCAGGTCGCGACCTGGCCCGCCCAGATCCACGACGTGAA
>JBQCJS010000413.1:0-3864 GCA_051952485.1 Thermomicrobiales bacterium
CTGGAAGACACCCTGGCCCTCCAGGTTGCCGTTGCTCGCGATGAAGGTCGCGTTCGGTGCGAGGAGACTGCCCTGGATCGAATATCCGGTCATGCCCACGTTGGTGGCATCCGGCATGTTGAACAGCACCTTCTGCTTGTCCGGGCTCGACATCTGCCCCTGCGTGAAGACGACCGGCGTCGTGCCCGTGATGTTGACGATCACGGTGGCGCCCGCCGGAATCCCGCTGAAATCGACCTGGCTGATCTTCGCCATCGTCTGGTTCTTGCCATCCAGCCAGACGGTCGTCGTCGGGAGCGTGGCGCTGTCGATGGTGAAGACCACCGTGGTGCCGGCGCCGGGATTCGCCGTCAGGGTCATTGCGCCCCACGGCTGGACCGTTGCCGTGCCACTCACCGGCTGGGAGACGAGGTTGCCGGACAGCGCGTTGAAGTACTCCTCCGCATCGTTGAAGTAGGTGGTAGTGCCCTGCGAGGCGCTGCCGTTCTTGACGTTGATGCCGCTGAAGATGCCGCCGTAGGTCGTATTGCCATCGACCTCGCCGCTGCCGGTGCCATTGCCGCCAACGACCAGCGCCGACGGGCAGCTGACACCATGATTGTTGACGCCCCAGCTCTGGAGCGACAGGTTCCCCCCGACGGCGAGGCACCCTTCGGTGTCGCCGTTCACGCCACTCATGTCACCGAGCACGAAGAGGTTGAATCCCATCGCGCTGCCGAGATCGGTCGGCGTGGCGGTGAGCGCCGCCGCGGACACCTCATCGTCCTGCGCCAGCGCCGCCTCGAACGGCATGTCCTGGCTGCTCGCTCCATCGGCAACCGGGGTCGCGCCGCTCGCGTCCGGGGTCGCCGCTCCACCCGGGACCCCGGTGGCGGATGGCGTGGCCGTCACGCTTCCGCCAGGCGCCGGCGTTCCCGTGGCTGTGGCTGTCGGCTCCACGGTGGCTGGCTCGGTCGCGGCTTCGGTTGGCGACGGGGTGACGGCCACGGTTTCCTCGGGAGCGGCCGTCTCCGTCGCGACAGGCACATCGGTGGCAATGTCGACCGGTGTCTCCACGATCTCGGCATTCCCGACGACGGGCGTCGCATCCTGGGCATCGGCGGCAAGCCGGGCCAGCGGCGACATCACGCTTGCCAGAAGCAGGATGAGGGTGAGGAGCGTCGTGCCGATGGAGAGGCGCTTCATGGGGGAGCATCCTTGGAACCGTGAGCGGGGGAGGATCACGCAGATCGGGCTGCTCCGGGACGAATCGTTCGAGCAGCAAGAGCGGCGTTGGCGGCCAGGGGCAGTGCGATGGCCGGGGCGACGTCCGGCGTCGCCATCGAGACATATAGTACTAATGGATAGCCTTATTGTCTAGTACTATCTGGTACTCATATCTTCCACATGTCCGTCATCGCCACCGCATCGGATGACCCGCGGCCCTTCCAGGACGGGAGAGGGCCGCATCCCGGGCAAATGCGGGCGCGTGCACAAGGCATCGGTGTGTCGGTGGGGCAACGGAAGCGGCCGGGATATGAAAGGAAGGTTGAAGGGGCGGGCACGGCTGCCGTATCCTCCACACAATCTGCGCGCATCGGCACGGGGGGTGGCCCAGGGCAGACCGGCCTGTGGATTCGCCGTCGTCCCTGTTCATCGCCGGGCGAAAACCGGGAGAGGAGTCGCATCGGTCGCCGAACGTGAGCGGAGCAAGGTGCGCCGGCCATCACCCTGGCGTGCCGGGCAGACACATCACTTCCCGCAGATCACCGTATGCGCGTGGTTCCTCGCCTCCAGCCGATACCATGCCCGCTGTCCATTCATGAGCCAGGTCGCCCGCGCATGACGCCCATGTCCAGGATTCCCGCCTCGCCATCATCACGATGGGGACCGGCCTGGAACGCTGAGTCCGATCGTGGGATCGGCACCACGGGCGTGATGAACGAACTGGTCGAGGAATCTGGGAATGCGCAACTTCTTCCAACGCACGGGCAAGTTCCGCCCTCGCACCGGCGAGGATGACCGGAACGACCAGCAGGCGATCCCCGAGGACCTGTGGGTCAAGTGCCCGAAGTGTGGCGAACTCATCTACTCGCGCGAACTGGAGCGCAACCTGCAGGTATGTCCCAAGTGCGGGCATCACTTCCGGCTCCGCGCCCGCGAGCGTGTCGCCCAGCTCACCGATCCCGGCTCCTTCGTCGAATGGGACACCACTCTCCGCCCGGAGGACCCGCTCCGCTTCGTCGATGGCCAGGGACCCTATTCCGACAAGATCGTGAAGACCCAGAAGAAGACCGGCGAGATCGAGGCCCTGATCTCCGGCGTCGGCTCCATCGACGGCCGGCGGGCGGTGATTCTCGTCGCCGATTTCGATTTCCTCGGCGCCAGCATGGGATCGGTGTGGGGGGAGAAGATGAGCCGCGCCATCGAGCGCGCCATCGAGCAGGACCTGCCGGTGATCACCGTGAACGCTTCCGGCGGCGCCCGCATGCACGAGGGGTTGTTCTCCCTCATGCAGATGGCGAAGACCGTTGCCAGCTTCGAGGCGCTCGGGCGGGCCCGGCTGCCGCACCTCTCCCTGCTGGTCGATCCCTGCTACGGCGGGGTCACCGCCAGCTACGCGACGATCGCCGATGTCGTGATGGCCGAGCCGGAGGCGAAGATCGGCTTCGCCGGCCAGCGCGTGATCGAGCAGGCCATCAAGCAGAAGCTCCCCAAAGAGTTCCAGACGGCCGAGTTCATGCTCGAACATGGCACGATCGATCTCATCGCCCCCCGTGCGGAGGTCAAGGAGACGCTCGCGACCCTGATCGACCTCTACCGCAGCGTCCCGGACCGCCCGGAGCCGGCGGAAGGCGACGGGGATGAGGCCATTCCCGGGACGACGTCCACGACGACCACGATCGTGGCCGCCCCGGCTGCCCCCGCCATGACCGGAAGCGAGGACCGATGACCGACTCCACCCAGGCGACCCTCGACCAGGCTGACGCCACCACCGCGACCGCCGGGGAGCCGACCCTCCCCACCGCCACCCTGAGCCCGATGGACCGGGTGCGCCTCGCCCGTGATCCCCAGCGTCCGCACACGCTCGATTACATCCGGGAGCTCTTCTCCTCCTTCATCGAGCTGCACGGCGATCGCTCCTTCGGCGACGACCGCGCCCTGCTCGGCGGCCTGGCGACCTTCCGCGGTCGCACCGTGATGGTGATGGGCCACCAGCCCGGCACGAACACGCGCGAGAACATCGAGCGCAACTTCGGGATGCCGCGCCCGGAGGGCTATCGGAAGGCCGTCCGCCTGATGAAGCATGCCGAGAAGTTCGGGTTTCCCATCGTCACGTTCATCGACACGCCCGCCGCCGATCCGGGGGTCGGCTCCGAGGAACGCGGCCAGGGCACGGCCATCGCCGAGAGCCTGCTCGCTATGATCGGCACGGAGGTGCCCATCGTCTGCGTGGTGATCGGGCAGGGCGGCAGCGGCGGGGCGCTGGCGATCAGCGTCGGCGACCGCATCCTCATGCTGGAGAACGCGATCTACGCCGTGGCGCCGCCGGAAGCCTGCGCGGCGATCCTCTGGAAGGATGCGTCCAAGGCCGAGGAAGCGGCCGCCACGATGCGGATCACGGCCCACGACATCGCGGGGTTCGGCATCATCGACGAGGTGATCCCGGAGCCGGTTCCCGCCCACGAGGCCCCACGCGACACGAACCGTGCCGTGGGCGACCGGATCGAGGCGACGCTGGCCGACCTGGAGGCGACGCTGGCGGATGCCGGCGACGGTCCGGAGGCGATCGCGGCATTGCTGGCGAACCGCCACGAGAAGTTCCGCCGCATCGGCGCCTGGTCCGAGATCCAAGCCTGATCCACCTCCACCAAGCACACACCC
>JBQCJS010000414.1:0-13290 GCA_051952485.1 Thermomicrobiales bacterium
AAGCTGCTGGGCGATGCGATCAGCGGACTGTTCGGATAGCGACCAGACACCTCGCAGATCCGACAGCGAAAAGGCCAGGCATACCGTGCCTGGCCTTTCCGCTGGGTTCAGGCCGTTCAGGCGAACGCTTCCCTCAGCTTCTTCTCCTCGGCCTCACTCAGGTTGCTGGCGATCAGCTCGTGAGGCGGCAGGTGGTTGAACGCCTCGACGACACGATCGACGACGGCGCTGTCGCTGAGCAGGAAGAGCGCGGACGTCCCTGGGGTCACCTGGTTCTTCACGCTCTTGATGAAGTCGTTGTCGATCCCGACATCGGCCAGCGCGCCGGTGAGCGCGCCCATGCCGGCGCCGATGGCCGCGCCCAGCAAGGGCATGAAGAAGAGCAGGCCGAAGAGCAGGCCCCAGAACGTGCCATCAAGCGCACCGGCGCCGGTGGTGTTCATCGCCTGCCTGGTCTTGGGTTTGCGTGCGCCCTCCGGCCAGGAGACCGTCGCATAGTCATCGATGTGAATCAGCTGCTGTTGCTGGAGGGACTCCAGCATACCCACGGCTTCCTGCGCTCCAAGCGGATCCTCGAACTTGACGACGGTCAACGTAGCCACGCTGCCCCCCTTGCCCGTGCAACTTCCGGCGAGGATCTCCACCTGACGCAGGCGTATCCCCGATTTCATCCTAGTGGGACGTGACGGCCCTCGCATCGTCTCCATTGGGGGAGCCGGGGGCGCAGTTTTGGGGGAGCGGCCACGTTTTCACTTTGGCTTTCCCCTCCCGGCGTTTACGCTGAATTCGCGTTCCGTCCTGAACGAATGCGTGACCTCGTCTCCCGGCGGGAGGTTCCCCGATGTCCACGACCGCAGCCCATCATCGCCTGACCCGCTGGATCCCCGCGCTTTCCTGGCTGCCTCGCTATCGGCCCTCCTGGCTCAAGGGAGACCTCGTGGCCGGCCTGACGGTCTGGGCGCTCGTCGTTCCCCAGGCAATCGCCTATGCGCAGATCGCCGGGTTGCCGCCGCAAGCAGGTGTCTTCGCGTCGTTCGCGGCCCCCCTCGCCTATGCGCTCTTTGGCACATCGCGGCAACTCATCGTCAGCCCGACCTCAGCCACCGCCGCAATCTCCGCATCCCTCGTGGGCGGGGTCGTCACGGCATCGGACCTGAGCGCGTACGCGAGCCTTTCGGCCGCGCTGGCCATCCTGTGCGGGGTGGCGTTCCTCATCCTCGGCGCGCTCAAGCTCGGCTACGTCTCGCAGTTCATCGCCCCCTCCGTGCAGACCGGATTCCTGATCGGTCTGGGCCTGACGATCATGGTGGGGCAATTCTGCAAGGTGCTCGGGGTCGCCTCGAGCGATGGACCCTTCTACCGGCAGGTGTGGGACCTGCTTCACCACCTCGACGACGTACACCTCCTCACGCTCCTCCTGGGCGGGGCGTCCCTGGTGGTGCTCTTCGCGCTCTCCCGCTTCGCGCCGCGCTGGCCGGCGGCGCTGATCGTGGTGATGGGCTCGCTGGTCTCGGTCATCCTCCTTCGCCTGGACCAGCATGGGGTGCAGGTGGTGGGGTCCGTGGACAGGGCCATCCCCACGCCGCACCTGCCCCTCGTCAACGTTCACGACCTGCTGACACTCGTTCCGGGAACACTCGCCATCGTGGTGATCGGCTACTCGGAAAGCATGTCGGTCGTCCGCCAGTTCTCGGAGAAGCATCACTACGACGTCGATCCCGACCAGGAGCTGGTCGCCCTCGGAATGTCGAGCATTGCCGGGGGCCTGTTCCAGGGATTCATCACCGGCGGCGGGGCGAGCCAGTCGGCGGCAAACGACCGGGCGGGGGCCAGAACCCAGATGGCAGCGATCATCCTGGCGCTGCTCGCGGCACTCTCGGCGATCGTCCTGATGCCGCTGTTCAAGCACCTTCCCCTCGCGGCGCTCGGTGCGATCGTGATCTACGCCGTCTCCGGGTTCGTCGATCTTGCGGGAATGAAGCGGCTCTTCCGGCTGAGGAAGGACAGTTTCATCCTCGCGGTCGTCGCATTCTTCGGCGTGGTCATCCTCGGAATCCTGCCGGGCCTGCTTGTGACCATCGGCATCTCGGTGCTGCTGGTCCTCGGCCGTTTCGCCCGTCCGGAGGCGACGGTGCTCGGCCGTATCCCGCCGTCCGACGTCTACGTTCCGGTCATCACCTCGCCACTGGTCCGTCCGGAACCGGGCCTGATGGTGATCAGGCCCTCGGCACCGATCGTGTTCGTGAACTCGGCATGGTTGCGTGAGGCGATTGCGGGACGGATCGCTGACGAAGCGTACCCGCCCTGGGTGGTGGTGCTGGATCTCGGCGCCTCTGCGGATCTCGATGTCGCAGGGCTCGATCTCCTTCGCGCGATTGCCCGTGATGGCCAGCAGGCCAGGCGCATGCTGTGGCTCTCCCATGTGAACCCGCGCGTTCAGGAGGTCATTGATCGAGGTGGTCTTGCCGCGGAATATCCAACGGTGCGGATCTTCCTGACGAACGAGCTCGCCACACGCGCCTTCCTGGACACGGTCCATCGTGACCCTGCCCCGGGTGGAACGCAGCGACCTCAGCGGGGCATCACATAGGGATCGGCAGCGGTTGCCCTATGGCGTCATCGGCGCATCAGGGGCGGGAACGCCGGTTGCCCAGGCCGCCGCCGCGACGATGCGCGTTCGGTCGTCGGCAATGGTGACCTGCGAGAGTACCTGTGCCACGAGTGCGCTGGCAATACCGGTCAGGACCGCTGCCCGATGCGGCGGAATGGAGCCGGCGACACGTCGCATCACGTCCAGGGCATAGAGCATGAGTGGAACGTCCGTGCCGATATAGAAGCGAAGCTGATCGAACGCGGTATGCACACAGCGATCGAATGGTTCCGGCTGCCAGAACACGCGCACCCGGTCCTCGTGATCGATCAGGTAGCGCTGGCTCTCCGCCTCATTCGCGATCAGCACGATCATGTCCCCGAGGACGTTCATGCAGTACTCGGCCGTGGTCGGGTCGTTGATTGCCGCGGAAAGGGCCTTGAGCATGATGTCAGCCACGCGCCGGAATCCGAACTCGATGTCCTGCTCCGCGATGCGCTCGACGCCAAAGCGAATGCACGTGCGAACCTGCCGCTCCAGGCGCTGATCGACGTGATCCGATGGCCACAGGGTGGCGATGCGTTCCCCCGCGAACGTGTAGAGTCCCGCCTCGGCATCAATGCGCACAACCACCTGGTGCTCGGTGGCCAGGTGAAGCATGCGGTCGAACTGGATCCGCTGGAGGTATCCGGGAGCCTCCGCAATGAGGGCGCGTCCGGCGTCGTCGGACGGATGGGGCATGACATCCGCGGACAGCGACCGTGCGTCCCGGGACGCCGCGAGACTGCGGCGGAGCAGCGCGACGGTCTCCCTGGACGCCGAGTCGATCAGGAACGCCGGTTGCAGGGAACGCATGCCATAGACGACGTAGTAGATGAGCGCCCCGACCGATGCCAGCGCCAGCACCACCGCCACGGACACCGACAGCACCGGGATGAACTCCGTCTCGTTCGATGATTCGGGGCGGACGGATCGCAGGACGAGCAACGAGTAGACGAAGCTGCCCAGCAGCATGCCCATCACCGATTGCAGGGACCAGCGACCGGCGAGAGCCTGCACGACGCGCGGCGTGTACTGGCTCGATGCGAGTTGCAGGGCCACGAACGATGCGGAAAAGACGACCCCGGCGACCGTGATGGTCGACGATGCGATGGCGGACAGCACGCCGATCGCGCCATCGGCACTGCCTCCATAGAGCCAGACCTGGTCCGGCGCCGGATGGATGCCCAGGGTCTGGTCGAGCCGGACGAGGAGGAGTCCCAGGCTTGCACAGACGACCACGCTCCCGACCAGGATTACCCACGGCACCGTCTCGAGAAAGCGATGGACCCACGAGCGCCGGTCGAGCATCTCTCACTCCATGAATGGTCCCGTATCTGGCGCACCCGATGACCCCGGCGTGTCGGTGACGCTCGCCTCCGGAAGCGCGGTCCGACCCGGAGAATCCCGGCTAGGGGGACGGAGTCTCCTTCGCGCCCGATGCAACCTCCGGTGGCAACTCCCGTTGCTCGACAGAGAGGGCCTGGGAGAGCTCGTCGTCGAACGCATCGGCGAGATTCAGCTCGCCGACGAACATCACCGCCGACTGGCCGCGATCCAGGCCCTCGCCGACCGTGTGCAACTCGGTCGTGCCAAACCCGGTATCGTGAACCTTGGCGACCATCGATCCCAGGGCGCCTCCGAGGACGGATGAGGCGAGGAGGGCGGGCGGGAAGAGCAATCCGACTGCCGCGCCGACAAGAGCCCCGCGGACAGCCCCCTGGGACCCCGTGATGTCGCCGATCTCGTGCAGATGCACCCGGCCGTGCTGGTCGCGGTAGACCGACGCGAGCCCATCGACCGTGACGTGATGCCGCTTCGCCGAGACCTGGATCTCATGGGCGACATCGGCCCCTGTCTGTTCCCCCTCGAACACTGCGAAAAACAGGTCGATCCGTTCGCCCTCCATACCATCGCTCCTTGTTCGGGTGTGCGAGTCGGTCCGGTGATCCTTCAATCTTCCGGGCCTGTCCCCAGTCTCTCCCGAGCGGAGCATCGGTTCCTCCGCCCATAGGGCGCAATAAGGGCGGCCTCGCCGTCCTGAACGCGAAAACGCCGTACGATGAGAGGGCGGCAGGACATGTGCGCGTAGCGCCAGGACCGATGAGCAGAGCGATGAAGGACGAGCCATCGCCACCAACACCAGTCGAGCGCCGGCGTCGGGAGGTGATCCTGCGGATCATCGTCCTCGTGGTCGTGCTCATCATGATGGCGATCGTGGGAGGAGTTGGATTATGGGCAACCTGGCAGGAAATCTGGCTTCCCGGGCCGATCACGCCGACGCTGATGCTGATCCCGGGTCTCTGGTCGCAAGCGCCGGGGCGCCGACGGCGATGACCGCCAACCTCGATGCCGATGCCGACGTGGCCCTGCCCATGGTGGCCATACCCGGCGGCACCTTCCTCATGGGGTCTGACAACCACTATGTGGAGGAGCGGCCAGCAACGCCGGTCAGCGTCGAGCCGTTCTGGCTGTCCAGCCATGCGGTGACGAATGCGGAGTTCGCCCGCTTCGTGGCGGCGACCGGCTACATCACCGTCGCCGAACGGCCGCTCGATCCGGCGGCGTTCCCGACCGTGCCTCCATCGCTGCTCCAGCCTGGATCGATGGTGTTTGTCGCAACGGATCGGCCCGTCCCCCTGCATGACAATGCCCAGTGGTGGCGCTGGACCCCGGGCGCCAGCTGGAAGCATCCGCGGGGACCGGGCAGTTCGATCGCAACCATGGGCCAGCACCCGGTGGTGCAGATCGCGCTGGAGGATGCGGAGACGTATGCCGCCTGGTGTGATGCCCGGCTTCCGACCGAGGCGGAGTGGGAGTTCGCCGCGCGCGGCGGACTCGACGGGGCCACGTTCACCTGGGGCAACGAGGACATGGACGATGGCACGCCCCGCGCCAATGTCTGGATCGGCGCGTTTCCGTGGCACAGCGCCAGGCCACGCGGAGCAGTGGGCACGACGCCGGTGGGCACCTTCGACCCCAACGGGTACGGTCTCTACGACATGGCGGGAAACGTCTGGGAGTGGACCGCTGACTGGTGGACATCCCGGCGATCGGTGGAACCCGGCTGCCCTTGCTGCGGCGGTGGCGGTGGCCGTTTCCGTCCGGTCTCGCAACTGGCCAGCCAGGATGCAACGACGCGAATCGCCCAACGGGTGGTGAAGGGTGGTTCCCATCTCTGTCACCGGGACGCCTGCTTCCGGTATCGCCCGGCCGCTCGCCAGCCCCAGCAGATCGACACGGGCATGAGTCATCTCGGGTTTCGCCTCGCCCGGACTGCATCCCCGGCTCGCCCGAATCCCTGATCCCTCCGCCATTTCTCAGCCAATCGGGACGGAGCGGCCTGGCTGAACGCTGCCTACGATGAGTGAAGAGGGCTTGCTGAATGGCCCACAACACTCACCGTGGGAGGCACCATGAGCGACACCAACCAGAAGCCGAACATCCTGGTGATCTGGGGCGATGACATTGGCCAGTCGAATCTCAGTTGCTATTCGCACGGGCTGATGGGATATCGCACCCCGAACATCGACCGCATCGCCAACGAAGGGGGTCTCTTCACCGACTCCTACGGCGAGCAGTCCTGTACCGCCGGGCGGTCATCGTTCATCACTGGCCAGAGCGTCTACCGGACCGGATTGTCCAAGGTGGGCATCCCGGGGATCGATCTCGGGCTGAAGGATGAGGACGTCACCATTCCCACGCTCCTGAAGGAGCAGGGATACGCCACCGGGCAGTTCGGCAAGAACCACCTGGGCGATCGCAATCGGTACCTGCCGACGGTGCATGGGTTCGATGAGTTCTTCGGCAATCTCTATCACCTCAATGCCGAGGAAGAGCCCGAGATGTACGACTACCCGGACGAAGAGGAATTCCCCCGCTTCCACGCGCTGTTCCGTCCGCGTGGGGTCATCCACTCCTGGGCGACGGATGAGGATGATCCGACCGAGCAGCCGCGTTGGGGTCGGGTCGGCAAGCAACGGATCGAGGATACCGGTCCGCTCGACCGCAAGCGCATGGAAACCTGTGACGACGAGTTCGTGGCGGCGGCGAAGGATTTCATCGGCCGTGCGACGGACGACAGCCAGCCGTTCTTCGTCTGGCTGAACACGACCCACATGCACTTCATGACCCACACCAAGCCGGAGAGCCTGGGACAGGCCGGCCGTTGGCAATCCCCGTATCACGACACGATGATCGACCACGACCGAAACGTGGGAGAAATGCTCGACTACCTCGATGAGCGGGGTATCGCCGACAACACGATCGTCATCTACAGCACGGACAATGGTCCCCACATGAACAGCTGGCCGGACGCCGGCATGACCCCCTTCCGCAGCGAGAAGAATACGAACTGGGAGGGAGCCTTCCGCGTGCCGCAGCTCATTCGCTGGCCGAACAGGATTGCGCCGGGCACCGTCTACAACGGCATCATCCAGCACCACGACTGGCTCCCGACCTTCATGGAAGCGGTCGGCGCGCCAGAGGTGGTCGAGCAGCTCAAGACCGGCTACGAGGCGGGTGGACGCACCTACAAGAACCACATCGACGGCTACAGCATGGTGAGCTATCTCACCGGCGAGAGCGAGAAGAGTCCCCGCAACATCTTCTTCTACTTCAGCGACGATGGGGATGTGCTCGGCATCCGGTTCGACAACTGGAAGCTGGTGTTCATGGAGCAGCGCGTGCCTGGCACGATGCAGGTATGGGCGGAGCCATTCATTGCCCTGCGCCTGCCGAAGCTGTTCAACCTGCGCACGGACCCGTATGAGCGAGCCGACATCACGTCGAACTCGTACTACGAATGGTTCCTGCACCACGACTACTTCATCTTCGCGGCCCAGACGTTTGCCATGCAGTTCGCGGAGACGTTTGTCGAGTTTCCGCCGGCGCAGCTGGCCCCCAGTTTCACCATCGACGCCGCCATGGCCAAGATGCACGAGGCAGTCAGCGGCGCGTTTCACTGATTCCTGGCGCACCCGTGCCCCCCTCATCCCGAGGGGGGCACCGCATTGGAGGGAGTGACGATGAGCACGTCCGAACAGTCAGGACTCACGCCGGCTGATCTGGTGGCCAGGAGCCAGTCCCAGGTCGCGTCATGGCTCGATCAGGCCCCGGCCTCGGTGCGGGCACGGATTTCCGCCCTGATGGAGCGTGGCAAGGAAGCCAGTCACGCCACGGCGCTCCCTTCCTGGAATGAGGGGAAGAGCAAGGAGGCGATCGTTGCCTTCGTCCGGCGCGTCAGCGAACCCGGCAGCCCCGACTTCGTCGCCGTCGATGAACGGATCGCCGTGTTCGACAATGACGGGACGCTCTGGCCAGAGAAGCCGCTGGTCGTCCAGCTGGCCTATACGCTCGAGCGGTTGGGTGAGCTCGCCAGGGCCGATCCGGATCTTCAGACGAAGCAACCCTACAAGTCCGCGTTCGATCACGACTTTTCCTGGCTCAATCAGGCCATCGTCAAGCACTACAACGGCGACGACGCTGATTTCGCGGTGCTCGGTCGCGCGCTGCCCACCGCCTTCGCGGGTCTGACCATCGAGGATTACTTCGAGGCCGTGAAAGCCTTCTTCCGGGTGAGCGACCATCCCACGCTCAAGCGTCCCTATTCCACCATCGGCTATCAGCCGATGACCGAGCTCATCGACTATCTGGAGGCGCATGGCTTCACGGTCTACATCACCTCGGGTGGAGACCGCGATTTCATGCGGGGCATCGCCCGGGAACTCTATGGGATCCCGCCGGAGCGCGTGATCGGAAGCTCGCTCAAGCTCGAGTTCCGCGAGGTCGAGGATCGGGTCGAAGTCCTGTACAAGGGGGAGATGGATTTCCTCGACGATGGGGTGGAGAAGCCGATCCGCATCTGGAGCCGCATCGGGCGGCGGCCGCTGTTCGCAGCCGGAAACGCCAATGGGGATATCCCCATGCTGCGGTTCGCGAATGTCCCGAACCGCCCGTCGTTCCGCCTGCTCGTCCACCATGACGATGCGGAGCGTGAGTTCGCCTACGATGACGGGGCGGATGCGGCGCTTCAGCACGCCGCCAAACACGCCTGGACGGTGGTCAGCATGCGTGATGACTGGAAGACGGTGTTCCCGTCCCTTCCGCCAGTTTCCATCCACTCCACTGCCGACCCGGAGCAGCAGGAGGCCGCGCCATGAACTGGCAGGAGTGGGCAGTCGAGTCCGTGGCCACGGTCGCCTACCTTGCATGCCTCGTCACGATCGGGGAACGCACCTTCGCGCACCGGCACATGTGGCTGGGAATCCTGGGGCTCGTGTGCCCCCTCCTGTGGCTGGTTGGCAGCCTGTCCCCCACACGTCCCGGAGCCCGCCCCTAGCGCGGCACACGCCCGGGGCAACTCGCCTCCCGCCACCGCCCAGCGCGAGACAGCCGGTCGACGCTCGGCCGGAATCCTACCCCCAGATACTGGTGACCCCGCGCCCTAGGAAGTACACGCCCAGCACGATGGACAGCGCCGCAGCGATGCGCTGTCCATGGCGGGCGAGCCATCCGTTCGCGGACTGGACCCGCTTCCGGCCGGCCTCGGTTCCCCCCGCCTGCCACAGGAACGGCACGATGAGGGGAAGGCTCGCCCCGATCACGAACAGGACATACCCGGCGAGTTCCCGCGCGGGTGATGCCATGTGGCCCTGGATGGTCTGCACCGCCCCGAACGCGAACAGCCATTGCCGCGATCCGACCAGCACGAGGAACATCCCCGCCACGAAGGCGAGGGGCGGTGAGATCGCTTCCAGCCGATGGAGCCACGCCGGCGGGGACGTATCCGGGTCCGGCGTTCGCGACAGGGCATGGGCCGCCGTGCCAAGCAGTCCGAGGCCGATGATAGCCTCGACCACGCCCCTCACGGTCGTGTCCGCATGGGGGGTGGAGGTGGGAAGCGAGGTGGCGAACCACGTCAGGATGAGCCCCTGGGCGAGCCTGCTGACGATCACCCCGCCGAGGAACGCGCCAGCGATCGGCAGCGCCCGTTCCTGTTCCAGGAGCATCAGCATCAGGAGAATCCAGCCCGGCACGATGGCGGCCGCCAGGGTGGCCGGAAGCAGCAGGACCAGTGTCTCGATCATCGCTCTCGTCCTTCCGCGAGATCAGGAGCCCGACGTACGGGGACGGGTGTCGGCCTGATTGGACGCATCGTCGCCGCTCCCGGCATCGTGCGGTTCGCCGTGGCCCTCTTGGCGGTGGAATGCGGGCAGGGCGGCGAGGGCGATGTCTGGCAGGTCGCCCTGCAGCCGCCGGAACGTATAGACCGACAGCGCCCGGATCAGGCCTGCGGCGGGCAGGGCGAGCACCATCCCCAACGCCCCTCCCACCGCGCCTCCGATGGCGAGGATGAGCAGCGTACCCGAATTGGTGAAGTCGTTCGAGTTTCCCTGGATCTGGGGCGAGAGAAACCATCCTTCGAGCATCTGGATCACGAAGAAGGTGAGCATCGCGGGCACCGCCAGGTGGGGCTGCGTCGCGAGGATCACGGGGAACGAGACGAAGAATGCCAGCCAGGGCCCGACGATGGGGACGATCTCGCCCACGAACGCGACCACGCCCAACGGCACGAACAGCTCGACCCCGATCGCCCAGTATCCGAACCCCGTGATGACGCCCACGATGGTAGATTCGAGCATCACCCCGCGGGTATACGCCCCGAATATGCGGTCGAAGATGCGAAACCAGGCAATCACGTCCTCGGACCAGGAGAACGGAAACTGGGCGCGAAGCGTCCTGGCCGTCCATTTCTCGTCGATGAGGTAGTAGACGATGAACAGCGGCACCGACACCAGCGCCAGGACAGTGGAGATCGCCGTACCGGTCGTGTGGAGCAGCCAGCCGACGACCGATGCCACACCCGAGATGAGGTCGTTCGCGATCTGCTGGACGTGCGCGGTGATCCACTCCTGGACAGGGGCGGGCACGTGATCCTCGTAGAAATCCCGGAACGTCGGATTCTCCGCCTGGATGTCGTCCCAGTAGGTCGAGAACTCATCGAGCATGGCCTCGGTCTGGTCGACGATGGGATTGAAGAGGGTGCCGACCAGGAGGACGATGGCGACCAGCGCCAGGCCCGCCGCGGAGATGGCCGCCACCGGCCGCGAGATCGCCCCAAGACGGCCTGTCCTGGGGAACCACGACTCGATCCGATGCACGATCGGAAGCAGCATGTAGATGACCAGCACCCCGATGATGTAGGGCGCCAGCGCGGCTCGCGCCAGCCACAGGATCACGATCAGTCCCACGAGCAGGCCAACGGTGAACAGTTTCGCCGCCGGCGTCAGGGCGATGTGGTCCGGGGCGTCAGGGTTCGTCATGCGTCCTCCGCACCCGCAGGGCTGGAATGCTGGTCCGTGTCGGTAGCATGGCGGCGGTCCCATGCAGCGATCACCTCAGTGACGGATTGGTCGGGGACCAGCCTCCCGAAGTCCGGATTCACGGTGGTGAGCATGCGCCGTCCGGAGGCATAGAGGTTCGCGAAGCCCAGCTCGATCCCTCGAGCGTGGAGATCGGTTGAGACATCGTTCAGGACAGTCACCGACCCCAGGTCGAGCGACGGCGCGGACGCGAGATCGAGGACCACGAGGCGTGGTTGGGGCGAGGCGCCGGCAATGGCCTCGTTCAGGTCCTGCTGGATGACCGGCGCGTTGGCGTAGAACCACCCGGTATCGGCCCGGAAGACCAGGACGTCGGGCCGGGTGACGGCCTCGGGAGTCCGAACCACATCCACGAAATCTGTCGTTCCGGGGCGCAGGCCCAGCACCGACGTTTCCGGCTTCGACAGGCGCATGAGGATCGTCACGAAGGTGACGAGGACCCCGATGATGATGCCTTCCAGCATGCCGAAGACGAGGACGCCCCCAAACGCCGCTGCCGCCGCCAGGAACTCGCCCCGGCTGGTATGCCACAGGGCACGGATATTGGGAACATTTACCAGGCCTCGCACGGCGACAAATACAATCGCGGCCAGGGTGGTCTCAGGGAGGTGGCTGAATGGAGCGGTCAGGAAGAGGAGGACCAGTCCCACGACGGCCGAGGCGATTGCGCCGGCGAGGGGCGTCTTTGATCCGGCAGAATCGTTGACCGCAGAGCGAGACATGCTCCCGCCCACTGTGTAGCCTTGGAACAGGCCAGCACCGATATTCGCAACGCCGTTTGCAAAGAGCTCCTGGTTTGAATCGATGCGCTCGCGATAGCGAGCCGCGAAGGTCTTTGCGGCCCCGATGCCCTCGATATACGAAAGGAGGAACGCACCAAATGCGAGGCTGACCAGTTGGGGAAGTTGATCTGCCGGAATTGCGGGAAGCGCTGGGGTAGGTAGCCCACCTGGTATCTTCCCCGCGACAGCCACGCCTTTGTCTTCCAGTCCTGTGCTCCAGCTCACGAGGATGGCAGCCACCACCACGATCAGCGCGGTCGGCAGTCGGTGGAATCGCGCTTCCAGAAACAGAAGCAGCCCCAATGAAAGCAGGCCGAGTCCCAGGGACCAGCCATTGGTGTCACCCAGATGGCGCAAGACGTTCCAGACTCGCTCGAAGAAGTTGCCCTGGACACCCTCAATCCCGAAGAGTTTCGGAAGCTGACTCGAAGCGATATAGAGCGCGGCACCAGCGGAAAAGCCCGTCAGGACTGACTCCGATACGAAGTTGGCGATGAAGCCGAGACGCAGCGTCCAGGCAACGAGGGCCATCGCTCCTGACAGCACCGCAACCAGGCTGGCAGCCGCCAGATACTGATCGGGGCCAGTGAACGTCATGGCTCCGAGGGTCCCTGCCAGCATGATCGCCAAAGCGGACGTGCCGCCGTACGCGAGTTGTCGTGATGTGCCGACAGCAGCATAGACCAAGAGGGAAACGAGGCTCGCATAGAGCCCATGCTGCGGCTGCAATCCGGCCATCGACGCATACGCCATATCTTCCGGGATGGCAAACGCAGCAACCGTGACGCCGGCGACGAGATCGGCACGGAGCCATCGCCGGGGATAGGTTCGTCCCCAGGTGAGGATCGGCAAGACCGTCCTCATGCGTTGCCCGATCGAGACGTGCCCAGCGCCAGATGTCGTGGTCGATACCATTCAACGTCTCCTTTCGATCGGCCCGTCTCTGCCTCGGTCTTCATTGGGATGCGATCGGAGGCAGCCATCGACGCCGCCGCGCCCCGGTCATTCGTGTGCTAGGACGTCGTCTCCATCGGGGATGCCGTCTGGTGCGTGGCCCGCCAGGAGGCAACGAACGCCTCGGCCTCATGAATGGACCGATGCCGGATGGGGGTCGAGGCGAAGACATGGTCGATCCCGATCTCGTTGACCTGATGCAGCTTCTTCATGCGATCGCGAACCGCCGGCTCGATCCCCGCCAGAACCAGCACGCCCCCTTGCGAACGCAGCTGCACGGCATAGGTGTTCAGGATGGCGAGTAGCGTGCTTCCGATATCGCCCTGCCCCTTCAGTCGGAGGACGACCGCGGCATTCCGGGCCTGCCCAACGTTGGGGAGGATGTGTCCGAGCGTGCGCGCCCCGGCGTAGAATAGGCTGCCATCCACATCGAGGATGAGCGTGTCGCCATCGCGCAGGCTCGCTGGCACCGGCGACTCGACGAGGCCGTCGTCGGTTTCCTGGAGCCGGGTCACGCGGATATCGGTACTGGCGCGATAGA
>JBQCJS010000415.1:0-4660 GCA_051952485.1 Thermomicrobiales bacterium
TCCCAAGTGTCCTTCACCTTGTCGGTGAAGCCCTCGACATCATCCTCGCGCTGCTTGTTGCGCGCGGCCCGCTTCGCCTGCGCCTCCGCCTGGGCGGCGGCTTCCACCTCGTCCTCGATCGCCTCCGTGGAGGTGCGGACGATGGTGCCGCCAAGCGACTTCACCGCCGCGTCGAGCGCGTCCGGCGATTCCTCACGCACCTCGGCGATGAGGCCGTTCTTGTCCTGCGGGATCAACTCGCCGATGCGGTTGATGACCCGCATCCGGGTCACCGCGTCGCGCGAATCGAGTACGCCGCCGACCAGCGCGCCGGTGCCCCAGCCGAGCAGCACCCCGAGCGGCCCGCCGAGGATGCCGACGACGGCACCGATCAGGCCGCCCGTGGACGATCCCATCCCGAAGTCGGTGGAGGTGCCGTCCTCGATCTTCAGGGTGCCGTCCGGATTGTGGGAAACGACGACGGCGTTCCGCACGCGAAGCTCGCCCGCCATCGACAGCTGCTTGAGCTGGGCGAGCATCTGGAAGGTCTTGCTCTCTTCATCGAAGGTGATGAAGGCTACGTTCTCAGCCGCCATGATCCTGTCCTTTCTCGAGTCACGACACAGCACAGTTCGGCCCCGTTGGTCTCCTCCTGGAGCCACTGTGCCACATCCGGACACCGCCGTCATTCCGCCATAGGTCCGATGGCGCCCGGAGCACGGACGCATCCGGACGCGATGCTAGGCCGTCGCCGCCGCGAACTCCGCCTGCGCCGCCTCCAGCAACGCCTCGTCCATCAGGAGGTCGGCGGCGGCCAGCGCGAGCGCCTTGCCGGTCGCCAGCGCGTTCAACCGCCCCATCTCGGAGATCGACCCTTCCACCACCTGCACGGAGTGGCCCGGGATCGGCGTCTCGCTGATCGCGAAGTTCACCGCCGCCGTCGGCATCTTCCGGCTGACGTTCCCGAGGTCGGTCGAGTACGGCGCGGGGCCGGTCGCCTTCGGGTTGGCCGTCCCCTCCGGCGTCGCGGCCAGCCCGGCGTCCCCGAAGTGACCCAGCAGCGCCTTGCCCAGCGTGTAGTTCGGCACCACGTCGTCGTAATCGGGATGGTCGGCGTCGATCTCCAGCGTGGCGCCGGTGATCATCGCCGCCCCCTCCGCGATCTTCTCGGCCCTGGCGACCAGCGCATCCACGGCCGGGCGGGTGGCGGCGCGGAACATGAAGTAGGCCTCGGCGTAGTCCGGTGTCACGTTCGGCGCATCACCGCCCTTCGTGATGATGCCGTGCATCCGCACATCGGGGGTGACGTGCTGGCGGAGGGCGTCGATCCCGTTGAAGAGCTGGATCACCGCGTTCAGGGCGTTGATCCCGTTGTGGGGGTCCAGCGCGGCGTGGGCGGTGCGCCCGTAGAACTTGAACTTGCGGGGCGAGACGGCGAGGCAGGTCCCATCCGGCGCCTCCGTCGCGACCCCGGAGACATGCCCGGCGTGATGGCTGGAGAAGGCGAAGTCGATGTCGTCGAAGGCGCCATTCTCGATCATCAGCACCTTGCCGCCGAGGTTCTCCTCCGCCGGCGTGCCGACGAGCATCACTTCCCCGCCGAGTTCGGCGATCACTTCGCCCAGCCCGATCGCCGCCGCGAGGTTGGAGCTGGCGATGAGGTTATGTCCACACCCGTGACCGAGGTTCGGCAGTGCATCGTACTCGGCCAGGAACGCGATGGCGGGACCGCTGCCCTTGCCACCCCGGATCGCCTTGAACGCGGTCGGCAGCCCGCCGGACCCGCGCTCCACCTCGTAGCCATAGCGGGAGATCGTCTCGGTCAGGAGGTTGGACGCCCCGACCTCCTCCATCCCCAGTTCCGGGTTGGCGTGGATCTGGTCCCCTACGCCGAGGATGATCTCACGCTCGCGGTCGATGGCGGCGATGATGCGGGCGTGGATCGCCTCGCGGTCGAACTCGGGCCTGGCATCGGAGAACATGGACGTCCCTTTCATGCGCGACGGGAGGATGATGCCCCGGGACGTCCCGGCATCCTGGGCTGATCTTCGCGCACACCCCTGCTACACGCAACGTGAGGGGAGAGGCGAGAGAAGTGAGAAGAGAGGCTGGAGAAAAGAGGAAAGAGGCCAGATGCGGTACCGCCCCGTGAAGGACCTGCATGAACGGGAGGCGCGCTACCGGCTCACGATCCCTTCCGTGCTCTTTCCTCACTTCTCACTTCTTTCACCTCTCACCTCGACCCTACCCCGCGACCTTCTTGCCCTTCCCCTCGGCGGCGGTGGCGATCGCCTCGACCAGTTCCGGGATCACCCAGCGCACACTGAGTGTGCTCGGCGCGAAGATCGCCCGCGATGCGATGGTGGAGAGCGTCTGGTACTGGCCGTTGCCGGCCACCGGCAGGCTCTGGAAGAGCGGGTTCTGCTCCAGGTATTTCTGGTTGTCCTCGTCGTCGAAACTGAGCAGGATATCGGCATCCTGCAGGGTATTGACCGTCTCCATCGATTGCGGGGAGTTGTCCGTGTATCCCTTGAACCGGACACCCAGCTCGCGGATCAGCGTCGCTTCCTGCCCGTCGTCGGTCGCGAAGAAGAGCGAGCCGCCGTTGTAGGCCGATGTGTAGGCGATGGTGACGGTGCGGTCGGCGTACGGGGCAAGCAGGGTCCTGCCATCGGCGATGGCGCGCTCCGTCTCCGCGATGGCGGCTGCGGCGGCATCCTCGTCCCCGGTCGCCTGGCCGGTGAGTACCTGCGCCTCGCGCCAGTCGCTGCTCCCGCTGTACGGCGTCGGCAATCCGACCGTCGGTGCGATGGCGCTCAGCTGGCCCACCACCTGCTCGGCGATGTAGGGATCGGCCACGATCAGGTCGGGATTGGCCGCCGCGATGACTTCGAGATCCGGCTCTCCGGCCCCTTCGAGGTCGTAGGTCTTCAGCTCCTCGCCGCCCGCCGCGATCAGCCACGGGGAGACGCCCGCACCCCAGCGGTTCGTGTAGCCGTAGAGGATCGGCTTCACGCCCTGCGCCAACAGGTAGTCAACCACGTACCAGTCGCTCACTGCCACCACGCGGCTCGGCTTCGCCTCGATGGTGACATCGCCAAGGCTGCCGTGCACCGTGCGCGGCCACTGGCCCGCCACCGGACTCGCGGCTGGTGAGGCATCCGGCGTCGCCTGGGCGGACGCACGAGCGGCCAGGGAGGCGGCGGCGAGGACCGCGCTCGCGGTCCCGATGAAACCGCGCCGGGTCAGCGCGTTGAGGAGCGACACGCGGTCGGCGTGCGTGAGCAGCTCGGCCGGGGAGACGGTGCGACGGGTCACGGACAACTCCTGGTTTCGTATCGACCGATATATCCGACCAAATTGGTCAGACAATATCAGCGTACATGTCGGGGAGTCCGTGGGTCAACCGGTTCGCATGATCCGCCCGATGATCTACGGCGGGCCGCCGCCCACGAGCCAGTCCGGCCAGTTCAGCGTCGTGCCGTCCGCCCCACTCGCCTGGAGCCGCGCGATCTGCTCGCGTGTCGAGACGCCCCAGGCGCGAACGGTCAGCCCGGCCTCATGCGCCGCCGCGACCGTTTCCGGATCGAGGTCCTCCACATGCGGGCAGATCTGCACGAACCCACGCGCAACGCAGCGGGCGATGATGTCGTCGTCGAAGTGCCCGCGTCCGGTGAGGAATCCGAGCGCAATCCTGTCGTCCACCGTCTGCGCGTCCAGCAATGCGCCCCAGTGGAAGGAGGTCACCTCCACACGTTCGAGGATGCCGGCGTGGGCCAGCGCCTTGGTGGCGGGAATGGCGGCGCGGGGGTCCTTGATCTCGATCGCGGCCGGGATGCGCGGCAGCCACCGCTCGATGAACGCCGCCAGGGTCACGATCCGTTCGCCCGCGAAGCGGGGGTCGAACCACGCGCCGAGGTCGAGCGCCCGCAGCTCCGCCAGGGTGTAGTCGGCGATCGGGCCGCGCCCGTTCGATGTGCGCTCCACCGTGGCGTCGTGGAAGAGCACGAGCTCCCCGTCCCGCGTGAGCTGGACATCGGTCTCGATCGCGTCCGCGCCCATCACGATGGCGAGATCGAAGGCAGCGGCGGTGTTCTCCGGCGCGTAGCCCGATGCGCCCCGGTGGGCGATGGCGCGCGGTCGGCGGTCGGTCATGAAACCCCCTCCCGGGAACGGTCCAGCAGGCCAAGATCGCGCAGCGCCGCCCAGGTCGCGGGGCAGTTCGCCCCGTCCGGGGCCAGGTGCGCGATCAGGTGGTCGAGGTCACCCACCTCGTCGACATCGAAGGTCGCATGGGTTTCGACCACCCGCAAGCCCAGCCGCGCCGATTCCGCGACCACGCCATCGGCGGCGCTGGCCGTGCTCATCGGCACGCGGGAGAGGACATCGACGTAGCCGCGCCCTTCCAGCCGCTGCCCGATCAGGTAATACCCGCCATCGCGGACCCGTCCCAGGGCGACATCGGCCTCGCGCAGCATCGCGAATCCCGTCACGATCGTCTCGCGCGCCAGGTGCGGCGAGTCGGAGGCGATGAGGATCGCCAGCGGGTAGCCGAGATCGTGCGCATGGCGGAGCAGGTTGGCCTGCCGCGTCCCCCAGTCCGGCCCATCCTGCGGGACGAACTGGACCGGACCCGGATCGCTGCCCGTCACGTCGGCCAGCACCGCCGCGAAATCGGCCT
>JBQCJS010000416.1:0-2031 GCA_051952485.1 Thermomicrobiales bacterium
CGTCGTAGTGCCGCGCCGCGATCGAGATCGCGTCCTCTTCGCGCGGCCAGAAGCCAAGATTTTCCATGTGGAGCCCGATGACCCGGTAGCCATCCCATCCCTTGCCGACCCACCGCACGTAACCCAGGGTGACGCCGCCACGAACCACCGCCTCATAGCCGTTGTCGACGCGTTGGAGGGTGATGACCTCCGCCGCCGTCCGGCGCTGGAGCTCTCGTTCGACGGCGTCCAGGTGGGCGCAGACCCGATCCGGGTTCTCACTGGCCTCGGTGACGCGCGCGAGGAGCCGCGCCTTGATGCGGGTGAGTTCGGCAGTGCTACGGCGGGAGTAGGTGGAGACCATCGGTGGTGTCCTTCCGTGGTTGCCTCGGGGCTGCGACCCCTTGGCGGCGAATCGGAGTGAAAGCCCTGCGCCTTCGATGTGTATATAGTAACGTGTTTATACTGACATGTCAATAGGTTTGTGCTAACGTGTTTGTAGTCGAAGGGGGAATCGTGAAGACGATCCGTCAGTTACGAACCGAACAGGGGATGACCCAGCGCGAGGTCGCCGAATCTCTTGGCGTCACGGTGGCCACGGTGTATCTGTGGGAGCAGCAGCAGGTCGAGCCCAAGGCGTCGCAGCTCCGCGAACTCGCAAGGCTGTTCGGAGTCTCGATGGACGATATTGACTTCGATGCAGTGAATAGAAAGAGCCGCCACCGGGATGTATCCCAGTAGCGGCCGCAGGGCTCCACTCCGTTCGCAGCGGAGAGGATTGGTCCAGCATAGCGCATCACCAACGGAGGATGACCCGGGTGCCTCGGCGAGCGCCACACGATGGCGAGGTGATCGATCGCTACCTCGCCGGCGAAACAACCCAGCAACTCGCCGACCACTTTGGCGTTTCCCGGCAGTCGATCCACGCGCGGCTCGTCCGGAGTGGCGTGTCCAGGGCGGACCAGCTTGCCGTCCTCGACGCCAAAGTCCGGGCGCTCGTCGAACGGCATTTCACGGCCATCGAGATTGCGGACGAGTTGCACATCAGCCGCAGCCGGGTGACGGACTCCCTGCGTCGCCTCGGCATCAGTGCGCCCGTCAGATTCGCCCTCACGCGCGATGAGGTAGACGAGGCGGCGACGCGGTTTTTCTCCGGCGAGACGCTGGCGAGTCTCGCCGACCACTACGGAGTCAGACCGCAGACGCTGTCCAAGTATCTCGATGAAGCGGGCAAGCGCCCCCGCTGGAAGCGGCGATCTGCCTCGCGAGGATAGGTACCGCGCGCGTGGCGATCGTTCGGTTGCCACACGCAGAGCGCCCCGTTCATCGCGAACGGGGCGCTCTGCGTGACCGGCGCGTGGATCAGGCGGTCTTTGATGTCCGATCCTCGATCGCCTTGGTGATGCCGCTTGGTCGCCAGTAGGTCCGATAGGTCAGCTGGGCGGAGAGGAAGATGATCAGGAACGTGCGCACCAGGTTCGCAGAGTCGAACTGGCCGTTGATCCAGACCGTTGCCACCGCCACGACGACGCAGACGATCGGCGTCACGATGCTGCGCACCTGGTCGCTCCACTGTGGCTGCTGGAAGAACGCGATGACCATCGGCAGCAGTGAGCCGATGACCAGCGACCACAGGGCCGCGTCGTTGAGCGTGAGATCGATCCCATCCATGATGTGCTCCCTTTCGTGGCGAACCTGCCGCCCTTGAAACTCTCAGGCCGTTTGCTTTCACTGCAGCTGGACCAAGCAAGCGGGCTTTGGTTAGGTCGTCATCGAGTTTGGATCGCCGCCCAGCTCTCGGATGATCATCGCCAGGTCGAAGTTCGGCCCTGGGCAGTACTCGCGGCTCACGCTGTTGACATCCGCATGCCGGCACTGGCTCCCGCGGTTCACGCCGATCCCGTAGACCTTCGGGTGGCTGAAGTAGCGCGCCAGCGCGATCCCGCTCTTGTACTGGGCGGCCGTTGGCGGCGTGCCCGGCGTGGCCACGTACTCTGCCGCCACCGTCGGGTTGTTCGTGTTGATGCCCCGGCTGATCGCATCGTTCAGCCA
>JBQCJS010000417.1:0-7941 GCA_051952485.1 Thermomicrobiales bacterium
GTGATCGAGCACGTCTCGGGGCAACCGTTCGAGGTCTGGATGCAGCAGCACATCCTGGCCCCGGCGGGGATCACGAGCATGGCGATCGGGGGCACGACGCTGGCCGAACGGATGCCGGACGAGGTGCGTTACTACGGACCGGCCGGGCAGGCGACCCGCGCCAGTGTCTTCCCGAACGACGGCTTCGTGCCGGTCGGGTATGGCTCCTACTATCTGCGAGCGATGGATGCGCACGGGGGGTACATCGCGACCTGCGACGACCTGGTGCGCTTCATGCTGGCGATCGACGGGACGCGGGGGACGGCGTTGCTGACGCCGGAGATGGTGACGGCGATGGAATCCACCCCACGCCCGGCCGCGATCGGGGCGGGGGCTGGGAATGACGACAACAAGTCCGGTCTTGCCTGGGACGCCCCCGCCGTCGAGGGCGGGCACGAATGGGCGCACGCCGGGGCGCTGGAAGGCTCCAATGCGGCGTGGACGTTCCGCTCGCCGGATGGCGTCGCCATCGCCTGGCTGGTCAATACCCTGCCGGAGGATTTCGGGACCTTCTTCGGCGAGACAATCGGCGCCATGAAGGCGGCGATCCCGACCGTGACCGCCTGGCCGGACACCGATCTCTTCGCCTGAATCCGGTCCTCCGGATGTCCGGAGGAACGTTCCCCATGCGCGTTCTGGCATGCCGTGACGCTCGCGAACAGGTGGCCACACGGCCACCTGTTCAGTGAACCTGGAGTTCCATGATGACCGCACCCGCACGACTCAATCGCCGCCGGCTCGTCCAGGCGAGCGCCCTGCCCCTGCTGGCCGGCGCCTCCCTGCCGGCCCTCGGCGCGTCCGCCCAGGGGAGCGCCACGCCGGCGGCATCGCCAGCTGCGTCTCCCACCGGCTCGCTGGACGCGCGCATCCGCCCCCTGATCGATCCCCTCATGAAGGAGCTGTTCGTGCCGGGCGTCGTCGTGCTGGCGCGCTCCGGCGGCGAGGAGTTCCTGGAAGCGTTCGGCACCCGCGAACTGGGCGGGGATGATCCCGTCACCACGGACGACCATTTCCGGATCGGCTCCAATACCAAGACGATGACCGGCACGATCGTGCTCCAGCTCGTGCAGGAGGGCAAGCTCGCCCTCACCGATCCCGTCTCGGCCTATCGCCCGGACGTGCCGAATGGCGAGCACATCACCATCGCGCAGCTGCTGGACATGACCAGCGGCCTCGCCAGCTACAGCTTCGATCCCCAGGTCAACCGCTACATGGACGAGGAGCCGTGGCGCATCTGGGACCCGGAGGAACTGGTGGCGATCGGCCTGGCGGCACCGCCGCTCTTCGCGCCGGGCGAGGGGTTCTTCTACTCGAACACGAACACCATCCTGCTCGGGCTGATCGCGGAGAAGCTCGGGGGCGCCCAGCTCTCCGACCTCATGCAGGAGCGTCTCTTCGATCCGCTGAAGCTGGAGCACACCGTCTTCCCGGCGCTCGATGACGTGACCTTGCCCGATCCCTACCCGCACGGCTACCTCTATGGCACCAACGTCTCGACGATCCAGACGACGGCCCTGCCGCTCTACCAGCAGAAGCAGGCGGCGGACGGGACGTTGCTCCCCAGCGACGTGACGTGGCTGAACCCCAGCTGGATGTGGGCCGCCGGCTCGACCATCTCGACCGCCACCGACCTCGCGACCTACGTCGAGGCGCTGGTCGGCGGCGGCCTGCTCGACGAGGCGTTGCAGGCGGAGCGCCTGGCGAGCCTGAAGGTGCCTCCCGGTTCCACCGATCCCGCCGCCGCGCAGTATGGGCTTGCCCTGGCGAAGTTCGGGCCGATGATCGGGCACGATGGGTCGCTGCCGGGCTACACCTCCTTCATGGGTCACGACCCGGAGACGGGGAACACACTTATCGTCCTCGCGACGCTGCAAAGCGCGCCGAACGGGAAGATGGTCGCCAACGAGATCGCGAAACCGCTGATCGGCGTGCTGTAGCCGCTGACCTCCCAGCGTTTCATGGAGCCGTCCCGGCGAGGCCTGTCGTCTCGCTAGGGACGGCTCTCGTTCGTGCCCATCGAACGGCATCGTGCTTTGCCGAAATGGGTGAGAAATGGGTGCGATAATGGGTGTGGAGGTTGACTATGGATCGTCGCCCGTCTCCCCAATCGAGGTCGCTCCCGCGTGCGGACGATATCGCCATCACTCCCCGGATGCTGCGCCTGATCGCGGAGATCGATGCCTTTCGCGCGGGTTGGCGGGCGAGCGCGCCCCTGCCCGAGGATCGCCTGCTGGCCTTGCGCCGGATTGCGACGATCCAGAGCGTCGGCGCCTCCACCCGGATCGAAGGGGCGGTGCTCAGCGATCGGGAGGTGGAGGCCCTGTTGCGTGGCTTCGACCCTGCTGCCATCGAGCGCCGCGACGATCAGGAGGTGGCGGGGTACGCCGAGGTCGTCGAACTCGTCATCGCGCACTGGCCGGACATCGCGGTGACGCCGAATGGCATTCGGCAACTGCACCGGTTGATGATGGCCTACAGCGCGGGGGATGACTGGCATCGGGGGAATTTCAAGACCGTCGCCAACGACGTGGCGGCGATCGACCGGTTCGGCAATCCGGTCGGGATCATCCTGCAGACCGCGTCGCCGTTCGAGACACCGCAGCGCATGGAGGACCTGACGGCGTGGTACGCGCGTGAGGCGGGCGCCGGGGACGCGGCGATGCATCCGCTCCTGCGGGTTGGCGTCTTCGTCGTGGTCTTCCTCCAGATCCATCCGTTCCAGGACGGGAACGGTCGCCTCAGTCGGCTCCTGACGACGTTGCTGTTGCTCCAGGGAGGCTACTCCTACACGCCGTACAGCTCGCTCGAACGGCTGGTCGAGCGCCGCCGGGATGCGTACTATCGGGCACTCCGCCAGACGCAGGGCACGCTGGGAACGGATACTCCCGATTGGACGCCGTGGCTTACCTTCTTCCTGGAGATCCTGCACGAGCAGACGCGCGATCTGGCCGCACGCCTGGCCGGCGAGCATGCGTTGGCGGCATCGCCCCCCGAACGCGAGGCGATCGTGCGTCATGTCCGGGAACGAGGGCGGGTGACCATGCGTGACCTCGTCACGCTCACCGGGATGAATCGCAACACGCTGAAGGGCCATCTCCGCGCATTGGTGAGCGAAGGACGGTTGGTGCTGCATGGATCGGGTCGCGGCAGTTGGTATGCGCTGCCCTGAGCCGGATCTAGAGGGCGTGGAGGCCGCGCAGGCCCTGGACCGCGAACCAGAGCGCGAAGCCCAGCAGGATCGCGCCGCTCAGCCCGGTGATCCAGCGCAACGCCTGCGCATTCACCCAGCGCCGCCCGGCCCGGATCGCCAGGGACAGCCCCGTCACCCAGCAGAAGATCCCCAGGAAGACCCCGCCCACCAGCACCGGCGATCCGGCGCGTCCCACCCGGGAAACCGCCTCCGCCACCAGCGCCGAGCCGACCGAGAGCCAGTAGACGATGCCCATCGGGTTCAGCGCCGCCATCAGGAAACCCGTCCCGAACGAGCGGGAGGCTCCCCTTGCCCGGGCATCCAGGTCGATGGCGCCACGCCGCGCCTCCCGGAGGCTGGCCGTGCCGATCCAGCCGAGCATCGCCGCCCCGGCCAGGAAGAGCGGCACGCGCAGGGCCGGACGGTCCGCGATGCCGGAGACGCCGCTGACGATGATGGTGGCGAAGATCGTGTCGGCCGTCATCGCGCCGATCCCCACCAGCCACCCCGCCTTCGGGCCGATCAGCAGGCCCCGGCGCAGGATCTCCACGTTGATCGGCCCCACCGGCGCAGCCAGCACGATGCCGACACCCATCCCGTACCCGAGCAGGCCGATCGCCTCCGCGACGTTCATCGGACGGGACCCGGGGCGGCATGGGAGCCGGGCAGGCAGGCGGGCATGGAACTCCTCGGAGGGGTGGTGACGACGATCGATCGAGGCAGCGTAGCGGGGCGATTGCCGATCCCGCAAGGGGGAAGAAGCCGGGTAGGGTGATGGCTGGCATGATGGACGCATCGATCGCGCCGGACCGGCTGGTCCGCCCGATTCTCGGCCGTCAGGCCTCAGCAGAAAAGGATCGCCCTGTGGCTCGCATGATCTTCCCGAACTTTCCCGTCAAGGATGTCGCCGCGTCGGCCGCCTTCTACGAGGCGCTGGGCTTCACGAAGAACCCGCAGTTCTCCGACGAGCGCACGGCCTCGATGGTGGTCGACGAGCACATCGTCATCATGCTGCTGGAGGAATCGCGCTGGAAGGAATTCACCCCCAAGACGATTCCCGACGCCAGGACCACCGCCGAGGTGATGATCGCCCTCTCCGCCGAGTCGAAGGAGGAGGTGGACGACCTCTACGCGCGAGGGCTCGCGGCCGGTGGCTCCGAGGGTGGGGCGCCGCAGGATCACGGCTTCATGATGAGCAAGAGCCTGCAGGACCCGGACGGCCACACCATCGAGTTCGTGTGGATGGACCCCGCCTTCGTCCAGGAGTAGGCATCACGGAGTTCCGTATCGGCGTATCGCGCGTCGCGCGGACATCCGGGTTCATGGAGCAGGGGAGCCGCAATGGCTCCCCTGCTCCATGTCATGTTGTGCATCGACGAGGCGGCCGGGACCCCTGCGACGCGAATGGCACCGTCCCGCCAGGCGATGGGAACACGGGCCGGACAGGCGTGAATACGTCGATACGTACCATCGTATCATCAGCCCAGCGCCGGACGGAGCGCCTCCCGTACGAGGTCCCAGACGGTTTCGTTCGTCGCTGCCAGCAGGCCGATCCCGTCCGTCCCCGGTGCATACGGCGTTCCGTCCCAGCGGCGGACGCAGCCACCCGCTTCCTCCAGGTAGAGCGTCCCCGGCGCATGATCCCACGGGCGCAGGCGGTGGAAGCGGACGAACTCCTGCGCGCCCTCCACGATCAACGGATACTCGATCCCCGCGCAGTATTGCCCGCGCCCGATGTTTCCGAAGCGGGTCGCGGCCTCCGCGATCGCCGCCCGCTGCTCCGGGTCCTGGAACTTGCCGAGCACCGCACCCCGGTTCTCCGCCAGCGCCGGGGGCGCGGCCGGATCATCCACCGCGCCGCGCAACGCCTCCAGCGCGTGCGGCGGGGCCGGGACGTGCTGGCGAACGCCGTTGCGGTACGCGCCGCCTCCCCGCACCGCCACGTAGGCGACCCGGTCCAGCGGGCACCACACCCACGAGGCGACGGTCTCCCCCGCCTCCACCAGCGCGACCATCACCGCGAATTCCCGCTTGCCATCCACGAAGTTCTGGGTGCCGTCCACCGGGTCGATCAGCCAGCAGGTGCCGTCCGTCTTCAACGCGTCGAGCAGGCCGGGGTCCGCCGCCACCGCCTCCTCACCGATCACGGTCGCATCGGGACGCAGCCCGCGCAGCACCGCCGCGATCCGGATCTCCGCCTCGCGGTCGGCGACCGTCACCAGTTCGCCGGGCGATTTCTCCTCCACATCGCCATCGTGGAGCGCCTGGTAGCGCGGCAGGATCACCTCATCGGCAATGGCGGCGAGGGCAGGAATCACGTCATCGGTCGGGATCGTGGGCATGTGGGCATCTCCTGTGTCGCGGCGCATCCTGCCCGACTCCGGCCTATCTGTCCACCGTCGCTTCCCGATCCCCTGGTCGTGGCACTACGGCGTGAAGAAGCGGGCGTACTCCTCGCCGTTCTCCGACCGGCAGACGAACGCCTCGCCGTTCACCACGACATCGAAGGCCAGCCAGTCCGGATTCGGCTTCTCCCTCCCGATCCGGAAGCCACCGTTGTCCGGCACCAGCTCGATCGCGCGACCGCCCATCCCATAGGCCATCCAGAGCGCCCCCTTGCGCAGGAAGATCCGGAATCCATGCGGCCAGGGGTTGTGCGAGGTGTAGTGACCCGGATAGGCCTCCCATTCGGCGGGATGTTCGAACGTCGTCGGGCCGTCGTAGCCCTCCCTCATGAACCAGTCGTTGCCGTGGAAGACCTCCACGACCGGTAGCTTCGGCGCGTCCTCAGCGGTGGCCCCGGCATCTGGCGTGGGATCGCCCGGCGCGGACGGGGCGGACGCCCGGGCGAACTCGAAGGGCACACGGTCGAAGGCGGGATGGTCGGCCAGGAAGATGTCGCCGCGCCGCCGCGTCATGGCGAGGCAGAGCGGAATCCGCACCGTCTCCCCGGCGAGCTCCGTTTCCAGGGTCAGGCCCTCCACATCCGCATCCACGTCCACCACGAAGGTGAGCGTGCGCCCGTCGCGCGGGTTCCGATAGGTTCCGGCGTATTCCGCCGCGCCCGGGATGTGCGTCGGATCGGGATCGGCGGCTGGCAGGTCCGGCAACGGCTCACCGGCGCGGGCGGCGGCGAGCGCCCGGATCGCGTAGTCGGCCAGCTCGTCCGGGGAGCCATAGCCATTGCAGAGCGCCACCGCGCCGAGGCCGTGCGTGCGGTCGGCGATCATGTCAGAGACATAGCCCACCATGCCGCCGGAGTGCCCGAAGCGGTCGACGGGATTGTCACCGCCGTCCTTGTCGGCCAGGTGAAGCGCGTATCCGTAATCGGGTTCGGCGGGCGGCTGGGTGGTGGTGTCAGCGTCTGCATGGTGGTGGGGATGGAGCATCGTCTCCAGCTGTCCCGGCGCGAGGATCGTCCCGTCCGGTCCGCTGCCGTCGTTGAGCAGCGTCCGCAGGTAGGTCGCCAGGTCCGCGGCGCTCATGGAAAGGCAGCCGTCGCCCGTGTTCGTCTCCAGCCAGGTCGCCGGGGCGACACCGTATCGGGGCAGCCACGGCCGGTCGAGGTGGTACGGCAGGTAGCCGGTCGCCAGCCGGGGCCGCATGTCGCCGGTGATCGCGCCTTCGGCGCCGGTCATGCCCAGCGGCTGGAAGATGCGTTCCCGGACGATCTGCGCGTAGGGCTTGCCCTCCACGGTCTCCAGCAGCAGGCCCAGCGCCTTGTAGCCCAGGTTCGAGTAGAGGAAGCATTCCCCCGGCGCGGCGAAGGTCCGGGTGCGGCGCAGCGTCCAGACCTCGTAGCGGGGATCGGGGACGTGATCGCTGCCGCCGGTGATCCCGCCGGTGTGGGTCAGCAGGTGATGGATGGTGATCGGCGTCTCGTGCTCGCTCTGGACGCTGAACCAGGGCAGGTAGGTGTTGACCGGGGCGTGGAGGTCGATGCGCCCCTCCGCCCCCAGCTGCATGAGGACGATGGCCGTGAACGACTTGCCGATCGACCCGATCTCGAAGAGCGTCTCCGGGGCGACCGGCCGCTGCGCGTCCTGGTTCGCGACCCCATATTGCCGCTCGAGCACCAGCCCGGCGCGGTCGGTGACGGCGAGGGCGTAGCCCGGCGCGATGCCGCGGGCCAGCAGGCGGCTGGCCAGGGTGTCGATTCGGCGGATGGCCTCGGCGTCCGCGGGGGCCGGATCGTGCGCTGGGGGGAGGGTCGTGGGAGCCGTCATGAAGGGCGTGCCTTTCGGTGCAGGGGCTATAGGCAGAAGTCCGGGTGATTGTATCGGAATTCGCCCTCGGCGACGGGACGCGCGCGGGAACTGGAGCACAGGTGCGCGATCGCAACGGTGTATGCTGGGGGGCGAACCGGGACCCGGCCGCGCGCAGGCACGAACGATCACGGAGCGATGTCTCCGACCGCACGGTCCGTCCCCCAGGAGGTTCTTCGGTGTCCCCGCCCCAACGGCCCGTTCTGGACGCGACCGGGATGATCCCCGGCGTGCGTCACCTGGTCGATTCCGTCACCCGCATCGTGGCTGGGGTGATGGCGGCGTCCATCGTCCTGTTCACGGCCTACATCGTCGTGGACCTGATCCAGGGAACCGATACCATCCTCATCCGGGGGCCGGGCGCCCTCGTCCTGGTCGCCTGCCTGATGGTGTGGCTGTGGGCGCGGCATCGTTACCAGCCGGTGCTGGCCGGGATCGCGGGCCTCG
>JBQCJS010000418.1:0-2534 GCA_051952485.1 Thermomicrobiales bacterium
GGGGATGCCGTGCTGAACGCGGCGCAAGACGCGTTGTGGCCGCAGATCGAGGCGATGCTCCAGGCGGAGCAGGAGGGAACGCCGGTGGCCTCCCCGGTGGCCGACGCCACGCCCGATGTGAAGGCCACCCCGGCGCCGTAAGGGAAGGGATCGACACCGGAAACGACAGAGGGAGGGCCGCTCGGCAATCGAGCGGCCCTCCCTGCTGGTTCAGCCTGTCCCGTGAGGACTCCACCAGAATGCGCGGGTACGAGCACCCGTCCTGAAGGCTGGCGTGGCAGTCATCCGTCATCCCGGTCGCCCGAACGGGTCGCGGCGCGAGAACCGGTCGTTCGTATGGCAAACCCATGTGGCTTGCCGACTTGGAATGCCAAGGAAAGCGAGATGGCTCGCTCAGAGACGCGGTCAGGCGACGGCGGCGGCCCCGTACTGCGCGTCGTGGAGGCGGCGGTAGATGCCGTTCAGCCGCACCAGCTCGTCGTGCCGGCCCTGCTCGGCCACCCCTGTCTTGTCCACCACCACGATCCGGTCCGCGTTCTGGATCGTCGCCAGGCGGTGGGCGATCACCAGGGTCGTGCGGCCAACGGCCAGCTCCTGCAGCGATGCCTGGATCGCCCGCTCCGTCTCCGTGTCCAGGGCGCTCGTCGCCTCGTCGAGGATCAGGATGGGTGGGTTCTTCAGGAACATGCGCGCGATGGCGAGGCGCTGCTTCTGACCGCCGGAGAGCTTCACGCCACGCTCCCCGATGATCGTGTCGATCCCGGCGGGGAGCCCGGCGATCACCTCGTCCAGCTTCGCGCGGTGCGCCGCCGCCAGGATCTCCTCGTCGGAGGCGCCCAGCTTGCCGTATTCGATGTTGTCGCGGATCGAGCCGCCGAACAGGAAGACATCCTGCTGCACGATGCCGATCTCCCGGCGCAGCGAGGCGAGTGTCATGTCGCGGATGTCGATGCCGTCGATCGTGATCCGGCCGGCCAGCGGCTCGTAGAAGCGCGGCAGGAGCGAGGAGATCGTCGTCTTGCCCGCGCCGGACGGCCCGACGAAGGCGACCGTCTCGCCCGGATTGATCGCGAGGTCGAAGCCATCGAGGATCAGGCGGTCCGAGGTGTAACCGAACGCGACATTCTCGTAATGGATCTCACCGCGCAGGTTCCGGACATCGATGGCGTCCGGGCGATCGACGATGTCCGGCTCGATGTCGAGCAGCTCCTGGTAGCGCTTGAAGCCGGCGATCCCCTTCGGGTAGGACTCCAGCACGGCGTTGATCTTCTCGACCGGGCGGAAGAAGACGTTGATCAGCAGCAGGAAGCTGACGAAGCCGCCGTTCGACAGCTCGCCGTTGATGACGAAGTAGGTGCCCGCCACCATCACGATCAGCTGCGTCAGCCGCATCGAGAGGTAGCTGAGCGTCATGCTCGCGGTCATCGTGCGGTAGGCCTCGAGCTTGGTAGCGCGGTAGGCCTCGTTGTCCCTGGCGAAGAGGTTCCGCTCGTGGTCCTCGTTGGCGAAGGCCTGGACGACGCGGATGCCGCCGACGTTGTTCTCGATGCGGGCGTTGAACTCGCCCACCCGCCCGAACATCTCGCGCATCGTCTTCGTCATGCGGCCGCCGAAGCGGGTGGTGACGAACCCGATCATGGGCACGATGATCGCCGTGATCAGCGCCAGCTTCGGCTCGATGGTGAACATCAGGAAGAAGGCGCCGATGAAGGTCATGATCGCGATGAAGACGTCTTCCGGGCCATGATGCGCGACCTCCCCGATCTCCTCGAGGTCCTTCGTCACCCGGCCGACCAGGTGCCCGGTCTTCTGGTTGTCGAAGAAGCTGAACGAGAGTTTCTGGAGGTGATCGAAGCTCTTGCGGCGCATCTCGGTCTCGATGTTGATCCCGAGCATGTGGCCCCAGTAGGTGACGATCACCATCAGGCCAGAGTTGACGAGGTAGACGATCAGCAGCCCGATCGAGGCCAGCGTGATCTTCGACCACTCCTGGCCCGGCAGCAGGGTATCGATGAAGTAGGCGACGGCGAGCGGGACCCCCAGTTCCAGCAGGCCGGAGGCCACCGCGCTGATGAAGTCCATCCAGAAGAGCCGGCGATGCGGCTTGTAATAGGAGAAGAAGCGCTTCACCAGCTCCCAGGTGGTATAGGTGGGAGGGGTCTGGGCCGCAGCAGCCGAGCCGGGGAGCCCGCTCGACCCGCTGACGGGTCCCGGTGATGTCGAGGAAATGGCCGCCAACCTGGTGTCTCCGTTGTTCATCTCCATCCGCGCGGGATGGTCAAGCTCCAAATACCGACCGAACTCCTACGGTATATTCTAGGCCGCAGTCCTGAGGGTATCTTGGCATATCGCGACGAGAAATAGGGCGAAACGGACAGGGTTATGGACGACGAACAGGGCACCCCGCAGGAGTGGCCGCCGGTGGCGGTCGAGAACATCCCGATCGACCGCACCATCCACTGGCACAGCCACGAGACCTCGCAGCTGGCCTACACCAGCGACGGCGTGATGACCGTGCAGACGGCAACCGGCGT
>JBQCJS010000419.1:0-4887 GCA_051952485.1 Thermomicrobiales bacterium
GCTCTATTTCCCGTTCCAGATGGGATTCCTCTGGTATATCCACTTCCTGCACAGGCTGGAACGCTGGCAAGCGGAGGCAGGTCCGGACGTCCGCGCCTGGATCGACGCGGCGGCGGAATGGGAGGCGCTGGCGGCACTCTCCGTCCTCGCCCACGACCATCCGGCCTGGACCTTCCCGACCGTCGACCCGGCGACGGACCGGTTCGCGGCGACGGCACTCGCCCATCCCCTGATCGACGCGGCGGATGCGGTCGCGAACGATGTGGAGGTCGGGCCGCGCGGGACGTTCCTGTTCATCACCGGCTCGAACATGTCCGGCAAGAGCACGCTGCTGCGCGCGATCGGGGCGAATGCCGTCCTCGCGCAGGCGGGCGGGCCGGTGGCGGCGACGGCACTCACGATGCCGCTGGTGGACATCGCGACCTGCATGCGCGTGGAGGACTCGCTGGCGCGGGGCGTCTCGTTCTTCATGGCGGAACTGCTGCGGCTGAAGGGCGTGGTCGATGCGGCCACGGCGCGGTCGGCGACGGATCGCCCGGTGCTCTACCTGCTCGACGAGATCCTGCAGGGCACGAACACGGCAGAACGGCAGATCGCCTCGCGGCAGGTGCTGGCGCAACTCGCCTCGTGCAACGCGATCGGGGCGGTCTCCAGCCACGACCTCGGCCTGCTGGAGGGCAATGCGTTGGCGGCGATGGCGGTGCCGGTCCACTTCGCGGAGACGTTCCGTCGCACCGAGGCGGGCCCGGACATGACGTTCGATTACACGCTCCGGCAAGGCCTGGCGACTTCGTCGAACGCGCTCGCGCTGATGGAACTCCTCGGCTTCGACCTGCGGGAGTCATGACGCGCCGTCGCCTGACGCGACGAAGACACCATCCATCGGATTCCAGAAATGCACCCGGGTGGAGACATGTCAGCCAGAGTCCTTCGGCGTCGTGCAGTGGTGCAGCGGAACGGGCCGCTATGAAGGCGGCCCCCACACGACGAATCGCCCGCCAGTCCGGTCGTTCGCAGGGCAACACCTCGCAGTGGTTGCTGCGACCGGTGACCGCATGACATTGCACCCACCGTCTCCGCCTGGCAGAACGGTCCCATGCCATCCAAGGCGGCCACAAGGGCCGCGTCTACGGATTGGTTGAACGCCTTGGCGTGCCGATGCTCCGCGTGCCTCCTGTCATGGACACCCGATTCTCTCCGCCCCGTTGCCGGGAACGATCCCACGCCGTACGATGCCGCCACCGTTTCCACCCAGGTCCCCGGCGGCAGGTTCGCCCGCGCCCGCCGGGAGCGGCGCCGTCGCCGATCGCACGTTCCAGTGAAGGGATCACCGCATCGTGAGCGCAGCCACATCCGAGGCATCGTTCGAGCTTTCCGCGTCACCCGGAAGCCTCCGCATCACCGAGGTCACCGTCACCGCGATCAAGCCCGAGCCGGAGGAGACCGCGAAGCCGAAGTCCTGGCTCTCCGAATCCGTCGTCGCCAACCCCATGTCGATCTATCCGGAGTACAAGGCGCGCCGGTCGTCGTGGACGGCCCGGTTCGGGCCGGAGCTGGTCGTCCGTATCAGGACCGAGGAGGGGATCGAGGGCATCGGCTGCGCGATTCCGGGCGGCGCGCGGGCGATCGTGGAGGATCACTTCCGCCATCTCCTGATCGGGCAATCGGCGTTCGACATCGAGAAGCTGTGGGACCAGATGTTCAAGGCGTCGCTGCCCTATGGGCGCAAGGGCCTGCCGATCATGGCGATCAGTGGGGTCGATGTCGCCCTGTGGGACATCGTCGGCAAGGCGCTGGGACAGCCCGTCTGGCGGCTGCTGGGCGGCGAGACGAAGGCGGCGCTGCCGGTCTACTGCACGGGCAACGATGTCGGCTTCTACCGCACGCTCGGGTTCCGGGGCTTCAAGCTCGCCATGCCCCACGGCCCCGCCGACGGCTGGGATGGCCTGAAGAAGAACGTCGAGCTCATCGAGCAGGCGCGGGAGCTGGTGGGGCCGGACAGCGAGATCATGCTCGATTGCTACATGGCGTGGAACGTCGATTACACGCTGCGCATGAGCCGCCTCGCCGAGCCGTACCGCATCCGCTGGATTGAGGAATGCCTGCCGCCGGACGATTTCGAGGGCTATGCCGAGCTCACTGCCAAGTCGCAGATCCCGGTCGCGACTGGCGAGCATGAATACACCCGCTGGGGCTTCAAGGAGCTGATCGCTCGCCGCTGCTGCCACATCCTGCAACCGGACCTGGCGTGGGTCGGCGGCATCACGGAGGCGAAGAAGATCGCGGCGATGGCGTCCGCCTGGGGTCTGGACGTGATCCCGCACGCGGGCGGCCTCCATCCGTGGTCGCTGCATTTCATGTACTCGACGGTGAACTGTCCGCAGGCGGAATGGGTGGTCGTGGGGAACGCGGGCGAGGACGACCCGATCCGCCCCCTTTTCCCCTACATGACGGGAGCGCCGCTGCCGAAGAACGGCTTCATCCGCCCGACCGACACGCCGGGCATCGGCATCGCGCTCGATCCCGACTGCCTCGAATCCTGATGCCGCCGGCTCGCGCCGGACGCAGCGAAACCGCCGGGACAATCCCGGCGGCTTCTTCATGATCTCGTGGCGATACCGTGCGCTACGTGAGCGGGCGCAGGTGATCGTTGAGGAAATGCCCATCGAGCGCGAGTACCATGATCACGACCAGCGTGATCGCCGCGATGACGCCGAGCAGGACGACGAAGAAGAGGATATTGGCGAAACCCTTGCCACCCAGTTCCGCATCGTCTCGCGCGTCCTCACCGATGTGGCCGAGCAACGACAGCATCAGGAACAATCGAAGAAACACCCTACGCCCCCATCCTGCGTCGATCGCCGACGCGGCTCCCCACCGCCTGCCGATCGCACGGCCATCGATTCCGGTTCACGGTCCGGACGGGCCTCCCATGCACGGCACACACCGTCACGATTGCCAGTCCGGCGTATGCGGAGACTGTACGGGATTCGGCGCACCCCGTCCAGAGGCCGGGCACGGCTGCCCATGCCGGCCCGGGTCGATCAGAACGAACTGACGATCAGCCGGGAGAGGATCTGGATCAGGATGATCGCGATCACCGTCGAGAAATCGAACATGCCGGTGTTCGGCATCACCTGGCGAATCGGCTGGAGGATCGGCTCGGTCGCGGAATAGAGCGCCCGGCTGATGCTCCAGTTGTAGCCGGGATCGACCCAGGAGATGAGGGCCCGGCCGATCAGCAGCAGGCTGAGGATGTTGAGGACCCAGAGGATCAGGCTGACGATATCCACGGACGCAATCACCTGTCGTATGCGGGAACGGCTCCGGTGTGATGCAGCGTACGTCGCTCACCGTTTCCCTGGCCAAAGTATAGCGGAGTGGTCGCGGCGGCCCCTTCCCGCGCCTCTTGCCAATTCTTCTCAGGAAGCCCACACTGCCCCCACGATACACGCCCCGCCCAGCGCGGGATCCCCTTGCGTTCCGCCGCCATGCCGCGCGCCCGTGCGCGCGTTCCGGGAGGTCTCGATGCCTGCATCCGACAACAATCACGACATGCGCTTCAATTCGAAGACACTCTATGACGGACCCAGCCGGGCCGGCGCCCGTTCGATGATGAAGGGCACCGGGTTCAGCGACGAGGACCTGAAGAAACCGATCATCGGCATCGCCAACACCTGGATCGAGACGATGCCCTGCAACTTCAACCTCCGCCGCCTGGCGAAGGCCGTGAAGGCCGGGGTCCGTGCCGCCGGTGGCACGCCGATGGAGTTCAACACCGTCGCCATCTCCGACGGCGTGACCATGGGCACGGAGGGCATGAAGACCTCGCTCGTCTCCCGCGAGGTGATCGCCGATTCGGTGGAGCTGGTCGGACGCGGGCACATGTTCGATGGCATCATCGCCCTCGGCGCCTGCGACAAGACCCTCCCCGGCCTCTCGATGGCGCTGGCCCGCCTGAATGTGCCGGGCCTCATCATCTACGGCGGCACGATCATGCCGGGCTACTGGCGCGGCCAGGAAGTGACGGTCCAGACCGTCTACGAGCAGATCGGCGCCCTGGCGGCGGGCAAGATCACGGAAGAGGACCTGAAGTCACTAGAGGATGTCGCCTGCCCGGGCGCCGGCGCCTGCGGCGGCCAGTTCACGGCGAACACGATGGCGATGGCGATGGAGTTCATCGGCCTCTCGCCGCTCGGGTCCGCCTCTGCGCCGGCGGTCGATGCCCGCAAGGAGCAGATCGGCGAGCAGGCCGGCGAGCTGATCATGGAGCTGCTGCGCCAGAACATCCGCCCGCTCGACATCCTGACGCGGGAGGCGTTCGACAACGCCATCGCGGGCGTCGCAGCCAGCGGCGGCTCCACCAACGCCGTGCTGCACCTCCTCGCCTTGGCGCGGGAGGCCGGCGTGCCGCTGACGATCGACGAGTTCGACGCCGTGTCGCGGCGGACACCGCTGATCACGAACCTGATGCCGAGCGGGAAGTACGCTGCCGCCGACCTGGACAAGGCCGGGGGCACCCAGCTCGTCGCCCAGCGGCTGATCGAGGCGGGGTACCTGAACGGCTCGCTGATCACGGCCTCCGGCACCACGATCGGCGAGGAGGCGGCCAAGGCCGTCGAAACCGAAGGACAGGACGTGGTCCGCACCTTCGACGATCCGATCAAGAAGAGCGGCGGCATCCACATCCTGAAGGGCAACCTCGCCCCGGACGGCGCGGTGGTGAAGCTCTTCGGATACGAGCGCACCTATCATCGCGGCCCGGCGCGCGTCTTCGATTCCGCCGAGGCGGCGGCGGATGCCGTCCTGCACAGCCAGATCGTGGACAACGATGTCGTGGTCATCCGCTACGAGGGACCGAAGGGCGGCCCGGGCATGCAGGAGATG
>JBQCJS010000420.1:0-10283 GCA_051952485.1 Thermomicrobiales bacterium
GCCGTCCGTGATCGCGAAGGTGACGCCATCCCGCTTGTCGGTGCAGGTGCTCTCCAGGTTGGCGGACGGCACGCTGGCGGGATCGGTCCCGGCCGGGCATTCCCAGTAGGCGATATTCACCGCGCCCAGCAGCTCGTTCATCACGGTCTCGGTGGGCGTCGGGCTCGGCGTCTCCGTGGGATTCTGCAACGAGGTGTCGGCCGTCGGTTGGTCGGCGGGCGTCTCGGTGGGCTGGTCCGCGGCCTGGGTGGAGGTGTCGCCGCTCGAGTCCTCGGGGGTGACGGTCTGCGCGATGGCCGAGGTATCGAACACGGGCGAGAGCGCCCCGATCAACAACGTGAGGATCGTGAACGCGGTGAAGAGCGGCGATCCGCGCCGATGGCGCGTGGACCTGGAGGGGGCTGATCGACGGTTGGGACTGGGACCGGTCATTGCGCGGGCTCCTCTCCTGCACAACAGGACGATCGGGACACCGGATCACCGGGCGGTGCGACGCGCCCGGACACGCTGGCCGCCACGCCGGAGGGCGTGAGGGCGAGACGTGTGTCCGGTTGTGACGATGATGCCTGCGACAGGGGATCGCGGAATCGGTAGGTTCTGCGCGTTCGGGATACGCAGCCGCCTACGCAATCGCCGCCGCCCCGACTACGTAGGAGTGGTGGGAGCGGGATAGCCGTGCTGCTGGGCGATGGCGGCGGCCTCTCGCCGGGAGTGGACCCCGAGCTTGGCGAGGATGCTGGCGACGTGGCGGGAGACGGTGCGGGGGCTGATGAAGAGCGCCTCACCGATCTCGCGGTCGGACATGCGCCCGGCGATCAGCCGCAGGATCTCGCTCTCGCGCGGGGTAAGGCCATGCTCCAGGATGCCGACCGGGGCCGCGTGCGTCCGCAGCGCCTCCGCCAGGGCATCGCCCCGCGCCACCGCGAGGTCGAGTGTCGCCTGGACGCTGAGGCCGGCACCGATCGCCCGCGCCGCCTCGATCCCGGCAGGGGCGAGCTGCGCCCGGATGCGCGATTCGCAGAGTTCGCGATCCCGCCGTTCCGTCTCGGCGAGCGGGGTGTTGGCCCGGCTGCGCATGGCGTCGGCCGCCGCGAGGAGCAACGACGCGCCCTCCGCATCGCCGCCGAAGGCGAGCAGCAGGGCGACGGCTTCGGTCCAGACGGCCAGCCCCCGGGCATCGCCCACCTCACGCCGGTAGGTGATCCCCTCGCGGTGGAACGCCCAGGCCCGCTCCAGCTCGCCCTGATGGCTGGCGGAAAGCCCGAGGTGCGTCAGCCCGACCCCGAGCGCACGCCGGTTGCTGAACCGGCGCAGCACGGCCACGGCATCGGCATCCCAGGCGAAGGCGCGTGCGAAATCTCCCTGCAGGTAGGGGATGAGGCTCATCGTGGAGCGGGCAAGGGCCGCGCCCTGGGCATCACCCAGTTCCTCGTAGACGTCGATCGCGTCCTGGTACCGCGCGAGGGCCTCCTCCATGCGGCCCAGGTTCATCAGGGCATATCCCGACCCGCGCATGGCGGTGGCCGCGCCCGCGCGATCGCCGATCTCCCGGCAGATCGCGAGCGACTCCTCCAGCAGCACATCCGCGCGCTCGTGGTCGTTCCAGCGGCGGGCAACCGTCGATTCGAGGTCGAGCGCCCGCACGATACGGGCCCGATCGCCCATCTCGCGCGCCCGCTGGAGGGCGGCGGGCGAGTATCGCGTCAGGCGCTGGCTATCGCCCTGCCGCAGGGACATCCAGCCCGCGCCGAGCAGGCATTCGAACTCGATGACCGGATCGGGGTGCGGATCGCGGGTGATCCAGGCGAGCGCCCGCTCCATCCACGGCAAACCCTCCGCGTACCGGGCGCGCAGGATCCAGTAATCGCGCAACCCGGATGCGAGCCGGACCAGCCGGCGGCCATCGCCCTGCTCCTCGAACCAGGCGAAGGCGAGCAGGAAGTTCGCCCGCTCCGCGTCGAGCTGTTCCAGCCACCGCTCCGCGCCCGGCCCGGTGATGCCGCGGGCCGCCTCCTCCGCGAAGGCCAGGTGCCACCGCGCATGGGCCTCACGCGCGGCCCCGGTCTCGCCACATGCCAGCAGTTGCTCGCCGCCGAACTCCCGGATGGTCACCAGCATGGAGAGGCGGGCGTCGCGCTCGCCCTCCGAGATCTTGCGCAGCAGGCTCTTGTCGAGCAGGGAGGCCAGCACATCGAGGATATCCCCGCCATCGTCCGGAACCACGGCATCGCGCAGCACGCCCTCCGCCGCCGCGACCGAGAAGCCCCCCGCGAAGACGGAGAGCCGACGCATGGCGGCCTGCTCGCCGGGACCGAGCAGCGCATAGCTCCAGGTGATGGTATCCCGCATCGCCCGCTGGTGGGGCGCGAGGTCGAGTGAGCCGCGCGTCAGGAGATCGAGTTGCCGGGCCAGGCGGTCCCGCACGAGATCGGGAGAGAACATGCGGAGCCGCGCTGCCGCGAGCTCGATCCCGAGCGGGACGCCATCCAGCATCCGGCAGATCTCGGCAACGGTCTGCGCATTGCCTTCGGTGAGCTGGAAGGCGGGATTGGCGGAACGGGCGCAGGAGAGGAAGAAGGCCACCGCATCACCGCCCGCATCCCGCTCGGCGGATGGGGACGCGGGAATGGCATCGGCGGCGCCCAGCGACATCGACGGCACGACGTATTCGTGCTCCCCGCTGAGGTGAAGGCGGGAACGGCTGGTCGCGAGGATGGTGAGATGCGGGCAGCGTTCGAGCAGGCGCGCGACGAACGGCCCGCAACCGAGCACGTGCTCGAGGTTGTCCAGCAGGAGCAGCAGGTGCTGGCGGCCGATGAGGTCGATGACATCCCGCTCGACCGGCCGGCCGGATTCGCGGGACCCCAGGGCGCGCAGGATGGCCGTGGGCACCCCACCCGGTTCCGGAATCGCCACGAGGGGCACGAACCAGATCCCGTGCGGGAATCGCCCGTGCAGCGCGGGATCGTTCGCCGCCTCGACGGCGAGGCGCGTCTTGCCGATGCCGCCCGGACCGGTGAGCGTGAGGAGGCGCACCTCCGGATCGGTGAGCCGTCCGAGCACGGTCGCGATCTCGGCAGCGCGTCCGATGAAGGGGGCGAGCGGCTGCGGCACATGGATCGGCGGCACGCGCTCCGCCTGCGGCAGCAGGGTCACCTTCCCGGGTGGCGTCGCGGCAGACGGGGTGGCGTGGTCGCTCGACATGGCCTGCATCTCCCACGCATCGCCTCGTCAGGATCGCCGGACCGAGCCGGCACGCACGAGGCGGGACACGCCCCGAACCGGGGCACCGCAAGACCCACCCCCATTATAGGAGGGTGGGACGCATCCCCCGAAGCGGCGGCGCCCTCCGGCCACTTGGTATCATGCCCCGGGACCATTGCAGGCAGCCGTCCGCACGCGCCGGGTCGATTCCGGGCGCGCCGGTTGGCGGTCGTCGTGAAGCCTGCGCACCGACCGATCGCCGGGAGCATCGCGTGAAGATCCTGCAGGCGCTGTACTTCTATGCGCCCTATACCAGCGGCCTGACCATCTATTGCGAACGGCTCTCCCGCGAACTCGTCCAGCGCGGGCACGAGGTGACGGTGCTCACCTCCTGGCACGATCGCTCGCTGCCCCGCGAGGGCGTGACGGACGATGGCGTCCGCGTCGTGCGGGTGCCGATCGCCGCGAACCTCAGCCGCGCCGTGATCCTGCCCACGCTCCTTCCCACCGCCGCATCGCTCCTGCGCACCCACGACGTGATGAACCTGCACCTGCCGATGGCGGAGGCGACACCGCTCGCCGCGCTGGGCCGGGCGATGCGGAAGCGCGTGGTCGTCACCCATCACTCCGACCTCGTGCTCTCCTCGACCGTGATGGAGAAGGTCGCCACCGGCGTGGGCCGGGCCAGCGGGATCGGCGCCGCGCACCTCGCGCAGGATGTCGTGGCGTCGACGCGGGACCAGGCGTCGATCTCGCCGACGGTGCGGGGCATCACGCGGGGGCTGCACATCATTCCGCCACCGGTGCCGACGCCCATCTCCACCGGGGAGGGGCAGGCGGCCCTGCGGAACCGCTTCGCCTTCGGCGACGGCCCGGTGATCGGGTTCGTCGGCCGGTTCACCGTGGAGAAAGGGCTGGATGTCTTCATGCGCGCGGTGCCGGCGATCCGCGCAGCCCTGCCGGACGCGGTCTTCGCGCTGGCCGGCCCGAACCTCGACGCGCGGACCGGCGAACCCTATCGCGGGCCGTGGGACGACGACATGGCGCGAAATCGCGAGGCGATCCGCATCCTCGGCCGGCTCTCCGACCAGGAACTGGCCGATTTCTTCGCGACGATGGATGTCCTCGTCCTGCCCAGCGTCGACAATACCGAGACCTTCGGCATGGTGCAGGTGGAGGCGATGCTCTCCGGCACACCCACGGTCTGCACCGACCTGCCCGGCGTGCGCGAGCCGATCCGCCGCACCGGCATGGGGCGCATCGCCGCCGTGGGCGATGCGGACAGCCTCGCCGCGGCGGTGATCGATGTCGTCCAGCACCGCGAGGGGTACGTGAAGCCATTCCAGGCGATCGCCGACCAGTTCAGCATCGACGCCACGATCGATGCCTACGAGCGCGTCTATCGGGGAGAGAAGGATGCGACGGCGCCGTTGGCCGGGTATCCTCGGACAAACAGCCAGCGGGCGGCAGCGTCCCTGGAGGACGAGCATCCGGCACGACGACCACCTTCGACCGACCCATGTCCTTCGCCTGACGCCAGCGAGCCAGCATGAGCACGATCCCGACCGCTTCGTCGATCACCCCGCCATCTCCCGAACCCGGTGTGCCCGCGTCCGTGCCGGCACCCGAGCCCGGAGTTCCCCCCACCAGGCGGGCGACGCGGCCCCTGTCCCAACCTGTGGTCAACCAGCGCACGCTGCAACGCTCCGAGGAGGCGCGGGGCAAGCGGGTCTCCGACCTGATGGAGGAGCGGCCGGGGGAAGGCAAGGACGATTCGGTCGTCTTCCGCATCGGGCGCTACCCGATCCACTATGGCCCCCTGCTCATCCTGATCCTCGTGGCGACGGCGATCACCCGCTTCGCCGGGCTGAACTGGGGTGGTTCCTACTACCTGCACCCGGACGAACGCTACGTCGTGATGGTCACCACCGGCATCCAGTGGCCGGCGGCAGGAACCTTCTTCAATAGCGCCGTCTCCACGCTGAACCCGTACAACAACAACTTCGCGGGCTTCCTCTACGGCACCTTTCCCGTCTTCGCCGCCAAGCTGCTCGGCACCATCACCGGCGACAACGTCTACGGGAACATGCACATCCCCGGGCGCATGCTCTCCGCCTTCTACGACATCGGCACCGTGGCGCTGGTGGCGTGGGCGGCCCGGAAGCTCTACGGCAAGCTCGCCTCGATCTTCGCCGCCACCTTCCTCGCCTTCACCGCGCTGCTGATCCAGACGGCGCACTACTACACGACGGATTCGGCCGTCGTCTTCGCCACCACCGGGGTGATCGCCTGCACGATCATGGTGTCGAAATCGCGCAACGCCGCCTGGTACATCCCGGCGGGAATCTTCCTCGGCATGGCGATGGCGAGCAAGCCGAACGCCGCCGCCGCGGTCGGGTTCCTGGCGCTTCCGCTGCTGGAACAGATCCGGCTGAACGGCTGGCTCTCGATTGCCCCCCGCTTCTCCCGCGGTGCGGAGGACTACACCGTCGCGAACGGGCGCCGTTCGTTGCGGGGATTCAGCTTCCTCGTGGGAGCCGTGGTCTCCGGCATCCTCGCACTGCTCACCTTTCGCGTGCTCCAGCCCTATGCCTTCACCGGGCCGCATTTCTGGAACTTCTCGCTCGATCCACGCTGGACGGATTCGCTCAGCTACTGGTCGCAGGCGCAGGCCGGCATCATCGATTACCCGCCGGGCTTCCAGTGGGCGAACCGCACGCCCGTCGTCTTCATGGTCAAGAACATGGTCCTGTGGGGCATGGCGCCGGGATTCGGCATCATCGCCCTGCTCGCCATCGGCTACGCGGCCATCAAGTGCCTGCTGAGCTGGCGCTGGCCGTCGTGGTGGACGCTAGGGCTGGCCGGCTGGAGCTGGTTCCACATCCTCTATTACGGATCGAACCACGTTCCATCGCAGCGCTACATCCTGCCCGCCTACCCCGCGATGGCCATCCTCTCCGGCGCGCTGCTCGCCTCCCTCATCGCCTGGGCCCGGAGCGGGCACCCCCTCCGGCTGGGTTCGAAGCTCTCGATCACGCTGCCCAGGCGGTGGCCGAAGGTGCTCCACCCCGGCTACCTGATCCCCCTGCTCTCCATCGGGATCACCATCTTCTACGGCGTGGCGTTCACCAACATCTTCGTGAAGCCGCTCACGCGGGTCGAGGCGTCCGAGTGGATCTACGCCAACATCCCCGCCGGCAGCACCATCACCGGCGAGTACTGGGATGACGGCCTGCCACTCTGCATCCCGAACGAGAACTGCCAGCAGTACACCGGAATCGAGCTCTATCCCTACGCCGAGGACGACGTCAACAAGCTGGTGACGCTGATCGGCGGTCTCGATCAGGCCGATTATGTCATCCTTTCCAGCCGCCGCCTGATCGATTCCATCGCCCAGATGCCCTATCGCTGGCCGATGACGAACGCCTACTACGACTACCTGTTCGACGGCAGCCTCGGCTTCGAACTGGTCGCCCAGTTCTCCTCGCCACCGAGCATCGGCCCCATTTCCGTCGACGACAGTTCGGCGGAGGAGAGCCTGACCGTCTACGAGCATCCGCAGGTCTACATCTTCAAGAAGACCGATGCCTGGAACGCGAAAACCGCCTACGACCGGCTCTACGCCATGCTCCAGACGGGGCTCGGCGACGATACGGGCCTGGTGATTCCCTCCCGCGCGGACTCGCCCGATCTCCAGCTCATGGACCGCGCCGACCAGCGCGCCTACTACGCCGAGGGAACCTGGCGGTCGATGTTCGATCCGTCCTCGTGGACGAATCGCTACCCGGCGCTCTGGTGGTACCTGGCGATCCAGCTGCTGACCCTGCCCATGATCCCGATCCTGTGGCGGCTCTTCCCCGGCCTGCCCGATCGGGGGTACGCGCTCGCGAAGACGGGCGGCCTCATCGCTACCGGGTATCTTGCGTGGCTGATCGCCAGCGTGCGCCTGCTGCAATGGGGGCCCATCCCGATCCTCATCGCCTGGTTCGCGCTGTGGGTCGTGGCGTTCCTCTGCCTGCGGGGCCGGGGTACCGCGTTCCGGACCTCCCTGCGCGAACGCCGCGCCTGGCTCCTCGCGGCCGAACTGATCTTCCTCGCCGGGTTCGCCGTGGCGGTGTGGATCCGGATGCAGAACCCGAACCTCTGGAATCCGTGGACCGGCGGCGAGAAGCCGATGGACCTGGCGTATTTCAACGCCACCATCCGCACGCCCTTCTTCCCGCCCTACGATCCCTGGTTCCGAAATGGCACCATCCACTACTACTACTGGGGCCTCGTGCCCTGGGCGATGCTGACGCGGATCACCGGCATCATCCCGACCACGGCCTACAACCTCGCGGTGCCGGGCGTCTTCGCGCTCTTCCTGCTCAACACCTGGAGCGTGGCAGCCACCTTCCTGTCGCATCTCGTCCCGGCGCGACCGGGCATCGCCCACCGGCGACGGTTCAGTGGGCGCATCCGGATCATGCTGCTGGCGCTGATCGCGCCGATCGTCACCGGCATCCTCGGCAACCTGCAACTCATCCGCCTGATCGGCGAAGGGATCTGGGAGGGCACGAAGCCGGTGCCCGCCAGCTGGCCGCAGTGGGGGGCGCTCACGGACATGATCTGGGGCGCCTGGCAGATCGTGAGCCGCACGGCGACGCTACCCGTCACCTCGTCCTACTGGGACCCGACGCGGGTGATTCCCGGCACGATCAACGAGTTCCCCTACTTCAGTTTCATCTTCGGCGACCTGCATCCCCACTACACCTCCCTGCCCCTGCTGACGGCGACGATCGGCGCGATCGCGGCGTTCGTGTTCAGCATCCGGCCGAAGGTCGCGCCGGGGCTCTGGAAGCCGGCCTCGATCTTCTCCTCCCTTGGCGGCTGGAAGCCCGCCCTGGCGATGACGCTGGTGGGCGGCCTGCTCGGCGGGATGCTGATGGCCTCCAACTCGTGGGACTTCCCGCCCGCGATGGCGCTGCTCTGCGCGGCCGGCTTCATCCTGGTCGGCACCGCCAGCGGCTGGACCTCCGGCTGGACGCTGCTGCGGGACACCGCCGCCTTCGTGGGGATCGCGGCAGTCTCCTCGCAGGTCTTCTGGCTTCCCTACATCCAGCATTACGGCTCGCTCCCCTCCAGCTTCGAGGCGGCCACCGAAACGACGACGATGCCGGACTTCCTGTCGATCAACGGCGTCCTGCTCTTCGCCGTCGCCAGCTACCTGGTGCTGGAGGTCGCCCGCATTGTGCGGCCCCAGCTGGACCGGGGCGGCCTGGCGGCGACCGGCGCGATCTTCGGGATCGGGGTGGGCGTGCTCTGCTTCCTGCTCGCCTTCCTCTCCGGCGAGATCGTGCTCCTGCTGGCGCTGATGCTGGCCGTCGTGGTGCTCGTCGCCTGGGTGCGGCAGTTCGACCGCGGTTATCTCCTGCTCCTGGCGATGATCGGCCTCGGGATCAGCCTCCTGCTGTTGCCGGACGTGCTGCGCCTGCAGAACGACATCGGGCGGATGAACACCGTCTTCAAGTTCTATTTCCACGCCTGGGTGGTGCTGGGGATCGCGGGTTCGGTCGGAATCGGCCTCGTCTTCGATGCCTTCCAGCGCCGTTCCCTGGCCGATGCGCCAGCCGTCGTTCCCGCCGCGGTCGTCCCCGCCTCCGCCACGGCGCGGACCCGCGTCGTCGTCCTGGCGCAGACGCCGGCCGAACGCGGATGGCGGCTCTCCGGCCGCATCGCGCAGGTGACGTGGACGATCCTGCTGGCGCTGCTGGTAGCGGGCGCGGCGGCCTACCCCGCCCTGGCGACGGTGGGACGATCCCGCGACGTGGTCAACCCCATCGACCCGACCCTGGACGGCCTGGCGTACATGGATTCGCTGAGCGTCACCTACGGGCCGGACGGCGGGCAGTCCACGACGTTCAGCATCGTCGGGGACCGGGAGGCCGTGGAGTGGCTGAACCGGCACACGAACGGCCTGCCGACGATCCTGGAGGCCTACGATGGCGAATACGCCTACGGCAACCGCATCAGCGCGATGACCGGCTTGCCGACCATCATCGGCTGGAGCGCCCAGCAACGCGTCCAGCGGCCCGGACTGGAGCCGCTGATCCAGGACCGGATCGACGACGTGAACACCATCTATGGCAGCTACGGCGATTTCGCGAGCGTGCGCCCGCTGCTCGACCGCTACGGCGTGCAGATCATCTACGTCGGCGGCCTGGAGCGGGCGCTCTACTCCGAGGCGGCCCTGGCCAAGTTCGACGAGGGGCTGGCCGATGGCGCGCTGACGACGGTGTACGACAAGGACGGCGTCCAGATCTATGTCTACGACCGGAGCGTGCCGGTCCCCGATGACGACGATGCCGTGCCGCCCGCATCCCCCGCGGCGAGCCCGGCGGCTTCGCCCATCGCCAGCCCGAACGCGGGCGTGGCAGCAAGTCCAGCCAGTTCTCCGGCCCTGAGCCCGGTAGAAACCCCGATGGCCTCGCCCGGCACCGAGGGCATGCCCATTCCCGCCGGCACGCCGGACGCGACGCCGAGCGCCCGTCCCACGACGACGACCACCACCACCACGCCATCTTCCCCGAGTCCGACGCCGACCATGACCCCGGTCGGCTGACGGTTCCGCATCGCCAGCCACGCCGCAGGAGAGGATTCGATGAACCTGGAAGCCCTGATCGTTCGTGCCGAACGCGGACCGATGCGCAAGCTTCCGCCCGGCGTGGCCTTGTGGAGCAACGCCCAGTTGCACCGCGTCCTCGGTGAACCCGAACTGAAGGAGCTGCCCCGCCTGGTGCGCGCGGGGACGATCGCGGTCGATGTCGGTGCCCACTTCGGGACCTACAGCCTGGCGCTGGCCCGGCTCGTCGGCAAGCAGGGAAAGGTCGTGAGCATCGAGCCGATCGAGGAGGATGCGGCGATGTTGCGCCGGGCCGCCTCCCAGCTCCACCTGCCGATCGACGTCGTGCAGACGGCGCTCTCCGATCGCGATGGCACGGCGACAATGCGCATTCCGAAACTCCACGGCTACGAGAAGACGGCGCTCTCCAGCCTGGAGTCGAATGTCCAGGCCGACGGCGACACAGTGATCGAGGAGC
>JBQCJS010000421.1:0-4295 GCA_051952485.1 Thermomicrobiales bacterium
AGGATCTGCCCATCGAGGTCGTCGTATTCCTCCTCCGCCGCATAGCGCACCGGCTGGCCGGCGGGCGCGACGCCCGCTTCCGCGTCGGCCTGGGCCTGCTGCTTGGGCGTGAGGATCTGGTCCTTCAACTGATTCGCGATGTACATCCCGACGCTGCGCTGGATCATGACCCGTGGTCTCCTTGGTGGACGATGGTGGGGAAGGGATGGCCCGGCGAGGGGAGCGAACGCCGCGTCGTGGCCGGAGGTCCATCGATGCCAATGATACCGCGTCCCGGCGGATGGACGGCGGTCAGTCGAGCTTCATGTACTTGAAGCTCTCGGCGTACTCGCCGAAGTCCTCGGGCTTGTCCGGGTGCTGGGCCGCCGTCTCCCGCGCCCATGTTCGCATCTCGTCGGTCGGGTCCCAGTCGCCGATCTGGCTGGCGTGGGCCTTCAGCGCGGCGATCTTGGTCTCGATGCTGGACGAGATGTCCACCCAGAGATCGGCGTTGTTCGTGCCGTAGATATAGACCTCCGGCACCTTGTGCGGCTCCAGCCCCTCGGCGAGCAGCTCCGGGAAGGTGAGGCGGTCGCGCGTGGAGGGGAAGACGGCGGCGAGCGATGCCTCCCCGGCGGCGATGTGGTCCGGATGGTTGATGTATCCCTGCCCGGCGTAGCGCATCGTCGGGTCCTGGCACATCAGGACGTCCGGCTTGACGGTCCGGATGACGCGGGTGAGCGCCTTGCGCATAGCGAGGTCGGGGACGAGCATCGCGTCCGGATAGCCCATGAGGATCAACTGCGTCACCCCGAGAATGTCGCAGGCGGCCCGCTGCTCGCGCTCGCGGGTGGCGGCGAGTTCCGGGCCGGTGGCATTCGGGTCGTCCGACCCCTTGTCGCCGCTGGTCAGCGAGCAGTAGACGACCTCCGCGCCCTCCTGGACCCAGCGGGCTACGGTGCCGGCGCACATGAACTCGGCGTCGTCCGGATGGGCCTGGATGAGCAGGACACGCTTCGGGGCGGGTTCTGCCTCGGTGGTGGCGGGGGCTGGCTCGACGGCCTCACCGATCGGGGAATCGGTGGGGAGGTCGTGCGGCTCGCCGGAATCCTGGTGATCGTGATGGGTATCGGTGGTGGCCATGAGGGCGGCGGCTCCTGTGCGGTGGCTGGACGCGAATCGTCTGCCCGCCATGATACGCAGATGCCGCCGATCCTCAATGCCCCAGGCAGGCAACCTGGCGGCTGGGGATTCGACCGGAATGGGACAGGCTCCATGAGCCGACGCGTTGGAGCGGAGAAGCGGAGTCAAACGCTCGGCCGATTCAGGCGGCCCTTCGGACCTTCACGGACTCCATGGCGAGCCGTGCCAGTCCTTCTCCCTTGGCGATCTGCACGGGAGGAAGGGTTGGGAGCTCGTCGTGAACGAGGGCGAGCGTATCGGTATCAGTGGGGCCGTTCCGCTCGATCCCGGCGAGGACGACGGCCAGCGCTTCATCCAGCGTTTCGCACATGGCTACGGGATCAAGGGAGCGCCAGTCCCAGATGGTGTACATGGGGATCAACTCCATGGCGCGCGGTACACCTCGTCGAGGTGCGTCACATAACCGAGGATATCCCACGATTGCGGCGGATTGTGTTCGACGAGCCGGTAGAACCTCATGGGCCTCTCTTGGGTCTGAACGGGACAGGTGTCGGAGGTGTGGCAGACAGTTTCTCACAGCGCCCGCGCACGAGGGTCGATCAGGGTGGCGCCTGGCGGCGTCCTTCCCCCCTCACAGCCAGATCGCAGATTCGACACAGGTCTGTGGCACCATGAACGCAACGCAGACGCATCGGCCGGGTCCGGCATCTCCCGGCCCGGCCACGAGGGGAACGCCGTTCATGTCCGACCGACCGCATGCCGCATCGCCTGCCAGCTCCCGGAGTACCGGTGGCCCACCCGCATGGGACGCCGCCCCTCCCGATCCGGACCAGGACGCGGTGGAGGTGGCAGGTGAGGCATCCTGGCCGGGACTGGCCGCTGCCTACGATGTCTGGCCCGGCGCGGAGGCCACGCGGGCGCGATTCATCCCGCCACCGGAGAAGCGGCTCGATCCGAAGGCGAAACGGCTCTGGATCATCAACAACCTGATCGGCATCGCCGTCCTCGTCGCCATCGCGGTTGGCATCTCGTACGGGCTGCATCGCTGGCGCGATCTCGCGATGCCCTGGACCGTCGGGGTCCCGGTGGCCATCGCGGTGGCTGGCGGCCTCCTCGCCTGGGCGGATGCCGCGGTGCGCTATCGCATCTGGCGCTACGAGATCCGCACCGATGAGGTCGACCTGATGCATGGCCTGATCACCCGGCGGCGGCAGCTGGTGCCCATGGCGCGCATCCAGCATGTCGACACACGGCAGGGGCCGTTGGAGCGGCACTACGGGCTGGCCACGGTCCTGTTCTACACGGCGGCAGGGGGCATGGAGATCCCCGCGCTGAGCGTGGAGCACGCCGCCGAGGTCCGAAACCAGATCGCGGCGCTGGCGAAGGTGCACGATGACCTCTGATCCTGGCCAGACGCCCGTCCCTGCCGCGCCCGCGTCCGGACCGCGACGGCTCGATCCCCGATCGATCGTCACGACCGGCCTACGCTACCTGCGCGGCCTGATCCTGCCCGTGATCGTGGTGATGATCTCGCGCGGATTCTCCGGCAACCAGGTGGAGAACGCCGTTACCTTCGGTATACCCCTGGCCGCAGCCGTCATCTCCGTGATCGGTGGCGCGTTCCACTGGGCCTTCTCCCGCTACGAGTTGACCGACCGCGAGCTGGAGGTGAAGACGGGTTTCGTCTCCCGGCAGCAGCGCGTGGTGCCGGTCGAGCGCATCCAGGCGGTCGATTTCGAGGAAGCACCGCTGGAACGGCTGCTCGGTCTGGTCCGGGTGCGCGTGGAGACGGCGGCAAGCGGTCACGAGCACGCCAGGATCGAGCTGAACGCGCTCGGCCGCGCCGATGCGGAGGCGTTGCGCACGCAACTCCTGACCTTGCGCGCCCACGCGGGGCATACGGATGTCGCCGCGCCGGGGGAGGCGACGGCGGAATCCGGGGACATCGCGGGCCTGGGTGCCGGCGAGGTGCTCTACCGCCTTTCCGTGCGCGACCTGCTGCTGGCTGGGGCAACCTCCGGCCGGGTCGGACCGGCGGCGGCGGTGATCGGCGTCGCGGTGCAGTTCGGGACGGACCTGGTGCCGCGCAGCTGGTGGGATCGCGTGCCGTGGGACAGCGCGACCCACGCCGGTGTGCAGGCGATCGTGGCGGTGGTGATCGTCCTTGGCCTGCTGGCGTGGCTGCTCGCCATTGGCAGCACCGTGCTCACCTTCGCCGGGTTCGAATTGACCCGGCATGGGAGCAGTGACGATTCCGGTCCCGGCCACAACCACAGCCACAACCATCAGCTCGTGATCCGCCACGGGTTGCTGGACCGCAAGCGGCGGACGATCCCGCTGCGGCGTATCCAGGCGATCGTCACGGTGGAGACGCTGATCCGCCAGCCCTTCGGGTTCGCCGAGGTCCGGATCGAGAGCGCGGGTCAGGTCGGGGGTGACGAGAATGCCTCCGGCGTGCTGGTGCCCTTCATCCGCACGCGGGAGATTCCGGCGCTGCTCGCGACCGCGACGCCGGAGTTCGTGGTGCCGTGGGACGCCCGCGCGCTGGAGCATCCGCCGAAGCGGGCGGCCCAGCGGTACATCGTGCCGCAGGTCGTCTGGACGGTGGTCTTCTGCCTGGCGGTGAACCTCGCCTTCTGGTGGTGGGACATCGTCGATGGCATCCAGTGGTGGACCCTGGCGGTGGGCGTGCTGGTGCCGTTGGCGGCCGTGCTCGGGTGGATGGAATACCGCGCGGCCGGTTGGGGCCTCACCTCCGCCCACCTCGTGCTGCGCTGGCGGACCCTCACCGGGCGAAACGTGCTGATAACCCGGCGCCAACGCCTGCAACACCGGGGCACGACGGCGAACCTCTTCCAGCGGCGGGCGCGGCTGGCGACGTTCCATGCGGCGGTAGCCTCTGGCAGCGCGGGCGGGCACTATGCGCTGCCGCACCTGGAGGCGCGCGATGCGGACTGGTTGCTCGCCGAACTCCAGCCAACACGGACCCGCGCGGCCCTGCGTGGTGGGGCCGAGTCCTGTGCGAGCCGACGGCTCGCGGATCGATCGGTGGCTGTCCGTGTCATGCGGAGGATCACCCGGCCATGCCGCCAGGACGATGCGTCCGGAGCGGGGTCTTGCCCGCACCATCCGCCATGTGGTGAGTTGCCTCCGGATTTCATCCGTGATGTAAT
>JBQCJS010000422.1:0-5313 GCA_051952485.1 Thermomicrobiales bacterium
CGCCTCCTGGCGCTCGTCGCCTCCAACCCGCGCCTCCTTGGCATCGGGATCGATGAGGACACGGCGGCGATGATCAGCGAGGATGGCATCATCGAGGTGATCGGCCGGCACAGCGTCACGATCGTCGATGGCATCGAGATGTTCAGCGACATCTTCCAGGTGAAGGCGTATGGGGAGATCACGGTCAGCAACGCCAAGCTCCACGTGCTCACGCCGGGGCGCCGCTTCGACATGAAGACGCGATCCCTGATCCAGGGATAGCGCGGCGGCATGGGTGCAAACGGCCTCGTCACAATCGCGTGACGAGGCCGTTTGTGCAGGGTGGCCAAGGCGGACAGGGCGCGCGCGAACCGCGCCGGTATTATGCTTCCAGCCACAGGACATGGAAGGTCGGCCTTTTCGGGCGGGAGGTGCGCAGGTGCTGGAGATTCGGGAAACGACCGTCTATCGCGGGGCCAACATCTGGGCGCGCATGCCGTCGATCCGCTACGTCGTGGACATCGGCGATCTCGAGACCCGCCCTTCCAACAAGATTCCCGGGTTCTACGAGCATCTCACGGAACTCATGCCGTCGCTCTACGATCATGGCTGCTCCATCGGCAAGCCGGGCGGCTTCCTGCAGCGTCTCCGGGAGGGGACGTGGATGGGGCATGTCATGGAGCACGTCGCGCTGGAGATCCAGAACCTCGCCGGCGCCGAGGTGACGCGGGGCAAGACGCGCTCGACCACCGAAAAGGGCGTCTACAACGTCGTCTTCCAGTACGACCAGGAGGACGTGGGGCTGGCGGCCGGGCAACTGGCGCTGCGCCTGCTCAATCACCTCATCTACGGCAGCGAGCCGGACTTCGATTTCGTGGCCGAACTCGAATCGAAGATCATCAAGCTGGCCGAGCGGCGTGCCTACGGGCCGTCCACCGGGGCCATCGTCCAGGAGGCGGTGCGGCGAGGCATTCCCGTCATCAGCCTCGATCCGGACCTTTCGCTGGTCCAGCTGGGACATGGCAAGTACCAGCGGCGGATCTGGGCTACCGTGACCTCGGATACCGCCGAGATCGCGGTGAACATCGCCGGGAACAAGGAACTGACGAACCGGCTGCTCCACGAGATCGGGATTCCGGTGCCGCAGTCGCGCGTGGTGCGCTCGGCGGAGGCGGCGGTGAGTGCCGCCTCGCGGATCGGGTACCCGGTGGTGATCAAGCCGCTGGATGGCAACCACGGTCGCGGCGTGTGCATCAACCTCGCCGATGCGGACGAGATCCACGAGATGTACCCGATCGCCGAGCGGGAGAGCCGGAATGGCGCGGTGCTCGTCGAGTCCTACATCACCGGCAAGGACTATCGCATCCTTGTGGTCGATCACCAGGTCGTCGCGGTCGCCGAGCGCGTCCCGGCCCACGTCGTCGGCGACGGCACCTCGACCGTGCAGGAACTGATCGACATCACCAACGCCGATCCCCGGCGCGGTGTCGGCCACGAGAAGATCCTCACCCGCATCCACATCGACCAGCAGACCCACGAAGTGCTGGAACGACAGGGAATCGGCCTGGACGACGTGCCGGAGGCGGGCCAGTTCGTGCAGCTGAAGCTGACGGGCAACATGAGCACCGGCGGCACCTCCATCGACCGCACCGACGAGATCCATCCGGACAACATCGAGATCGCCCGGCAGGCGGCGATGGTGGTTGGCCTCGACATCGCGGGGATCGACTTCATCACGGAGGACATCGCGGAGAGCGCCCGGCAGAGCGGCGGCGCGATCGTCGAAGTGAACGCCGGTCCGGGTTTCCGGATGCACACCCACCCGACGGAGGGTCATCCGCGCCACGTCGGGCGGGCCGTCGTGGACATGCTCTTCCCCCGCAGCGAGCCCTTCCGCGTGCCGATCGTGGCCATCACCGGCACGAATGGCAAGACCACGACGAGCCGCATGATCGCCCACATCATGAAGACGGCCGGGTATCGCGCGGGCCTCACCACCACGGACGGCATCTACATCGACGGCACGCAGATCATGGCCGGCGACATGAGCGGTCCCGGCAGCGCCCGCATGGTCCTGAAGAACCCGACCATCGATTTCGCGGTGCTGGAGACGGCGCGCGGCGGCATCCTGCGCTCCGGCCTCGGGTACGACCGCTGCAACATCGCGGTCGTGACGAACATCGCGAGCGACCACCTTGGCCTTAAGGGGGTCGACACGCTGGCCGAGCTGGCGCGCGTGAAGGCCGTCGTCCCGGCGAGTGTATTGCCGGAAGGCGCGTCGGTGCTCAACGCGGACAACGAGTGGACCGTGCAGATGACCCGCGTCGCGCGGGGGGAAGTCATCTTCTTCAGCATGGATGAGAACAACCCGGTCATCCACGAGCACCTGCGCGAGCGCGGCCGGGCCGTCGTGCTGAAGCAGACGCGCGGTGGCGAGATGATCACGCTGATGGAACACCGCCGGGAGACATCCATCCTGCTCGCCAGCCAGATCCCGGCAACCTTCGAGGGCCGGGCGCGCGTGAATATCGCCAACGCGATGGCCGCGACGGCGGCGGCCATCGCGCACGACGTCCAGCTGGATTACATCCGGCAGGGTCTGCGCACCTTCACCAGCAACTTCTTCCAGACGCCGGGCCGCTTCAACCTGCTCGACCTCGGCGGCCAGCGCGTGCTGATCGATTACTGCCACAACGTGGCAGGCCTGGAGGCGATGGTCGATTTCGTCTCCCGCATGGGTGCGGAGTCGAACGTCGCCGTCATCAGCATGCCGGGTGACCGTTCCGACGACGACATCCAGGCATTCGGGGAGCTCGCCGGGAAGTCGTTCGATCGCCTGGTCATCCGCGAGGACGACAACACGCGGGGTCGTCCTTCCGGAGAGATCGCCGCGCGGCTCAGGCAGGCCGCGATCGACGGGGGCATGGATCAGGAGAAGATCCAGATCATCCTGGACGAACTCGCGGCGTGCAAGGCGGCGGTCGAGCAGTCGGCCAAGAGTGACCTCGTCGTGCTGATGGCCGACAAGCCGGTGAAGGTCTGGGAGATGCTCACCAGTAGCGCGCACCAACCCTGACCTGCGTTGTCCATACCGCCCCCGATCCGCATCGCGTGGGTCCGGGGGCGGTTGTCCTGATGGTCAGTCTGCGGTGCTCGGGGCAACCGGCCCCACCGTCGCGATGACCTCGGGCGGCGCCTCGTCGGTGCGGTAGGTGCGCAGGCGGGGCATGGCCTTCGCCATGATCAGGCAGCAGGCGATGGTCGCCACCGCGCCACTGCCGATCGCGACCGGAACGCCGGTGAAGGTCGCCATGAGGCCGGCGCGAAGCTCGCCGAGTTGTGGCCCGCCCATCGCGAAGGTCGAGTGAGCGGCAGCGATGCGACCCCGGTAGGCGTCCGGCGTGACGAGGTTCCGGATCGTCTGGCGGAGCGCCATGCTGGCGGCGTCGGTCGCTCCCGTTCCCGCGAGGAAGATGAGCGCGAGCGGCAGCGACGAGCTCATCGAGAAGCCCAGCACGCAGACGCCGTAGCCGATCACTGCCAGGATCACGCCGAGCCCCGCCCGGCGTGGGATCGGCAGCACGCTCAGCGCCAGGCTGCCGGCGACCGCGCCGACCGCCGGTGCGCTCTGGAGCAGGCCAAGCCCCTCGGCCCCCGATCCGAGCAGCGTTTCCGCCACGATGGGCAGCTGGGTCGTGAACGATCCGAAGAAGGTTGCCACGAAATCGAGCAGCATCACCGAGAGCAGGATGGGTGTTGCCGCCAGGAAGCGGAACCCCTCCGCGATAGCGGCGATGCTCCGTTGGGGCATCGTGACCGGTTCCGGCCGCACCCGGATCATCCACGCGGCCACGATCACGGCGATGAAGCTGGCGGCATTCACCAGGTAGCAGATCGTCAGGCCATGCCAGCCGATCAGGAAGCCGGCAACGGGCGGACCGCCAATGGCCGCAGTCTGCATGGCGAGGTTGGCGACCGTCGCCGCGCCAGCCAGCTCGGTGCGCGGCACGAGCGAGGGGATCAGCGCCTGCCGGGCAGGACCGGCGAACGAGTTCAGCGACGAGGCGATGACGATGGAGCCGTAGATGACCGGCATCGAGATGTGTCCGGTGTAGGTCATCATCCCGAGGAGCGCCGAGGTGATCATCAGCGCGATATGGGAGCCGATCAGGATGTGGCGACGGTCCTGGCGATCGGCGACGGCGCCGCCGAAGAGCCCGAAGAAGAGGATGGGCAGGAACTGGAAAAGACCGAGCAGCCCCAGCTGGAGCGCGCTGCCGGTGAGGACGAAGACCTGCCAGACGATGGCCGTGCGCTGGATCTGCGTGCCAAGGATGGAGATGCAGTCGGCCGTCCAGAGCAGGCGGAAATCGCGATGCCGGAGCGTCTGGAAGGCGAGGGAGCGGCGAGGGGCGGGATCGGACACGGGGGAGCACCATCACACATTGCCGGGAGCGATCCGGGGCGGAACGGGACCCATTCGCGGGTTCGGCTCGTCAGGACGACACGGCCACGGTAGCCTGATTGCGGCAAGCGGACAAGTGCCGCGCGGGCGACGCATGACAAGGAGGGCATGGTGCAGGATTTCGGGAACCTGGGCGGTGGGGTGTTGAGCCGCGAGCAGTTGCGGGCGCTGATCGAGGGCGCGGAGCGGCCATTGATCACCGAGTGGCAGGACCTGGAGGAACAGATCCAGCCGAACGGGATCGATCTCACCCTCCGCGAGATTGCCGCCTATCGGGGCCCGAGCCAGATCGGGGTTTCCTCGGCGGACCGCGTCCTCCCGGAGCTGGAACCGATCGCCTTCGATGGGGATGGCTGGGTGACGCTGGCTCCGGGCATCTACCAGATCGTCTACAACGAGATCGTGGATATCCCGGTCACGCTCATGGCCCTGGGGCGGCCGCGTTCCAGCCTCGGGCGGGGCGGTGTCACGATCCACACGGCGGTGTGGGATGCGGGCTACAACGGGCGGTCCACCTCGCTGCTCTCGGTCCTCAATCCGGACGGATTCCGCGTGCAGCGGAACGCCCGGGTGATGCAGCTGGTCTTCTTCGGGATGGATCAGACGCCTGCGTCCGGGTATGCGGGAAAGTACCAGGGCGAGAATATCGGCTGAGGAGCGGCTGCATCGCAGAGAAGCCCCCGCCGTCTCGATCTGGACGGCGGGGGCTTCTGCGCGTGGGTATCGCTACTGCTGGTCGTCCAGCCGGGCGAAGACCGGTCGCTCCGGCGCCACGCCCGGGGCAGGGATCTGGAGGCGCTGCCGCTCGCGGGTGGCGGTGTTGTTGCATCCGGTCACGGGGCAGAAGTAGATCAACGTGTATTCGGAGG